>JALRCP010000195.1 GCA_023257325.1 Polynucleobacter sp.
TTGTAGTACCGTAAGTCCAGGGTCCCCATCGTCTAGAGGCCTAGGACACCACCCTTTCACGGTGGGTACCGGGGTTCGAATCCCCGTGGGGACGCCAAGTTTTTGGAGCGGTAGTTCAGTTGGTTAGAATACCGGCCTGTCACGCCGGGGGTCGCGGGTTCGAGTCCCGTCCGCTCCGCCAACAAGAAAGCCCTTGTTATGTAACAAGGGCTTTTTTCTTTTTCTGGTGTGGCTGCAAAGGAATGATTACCTTAAATAATGTTTCTCTTCGTCGTGGAGCCAAGCTATTGCTTGATAAGGCCACGGTGACTCTTAATCCAGGCGAAAAAGTTGGCTTGGTGGGGCGCAATGGTGCGGGGAAATCAACCTTGTTTGCGCTACTCAATGGTTCACTTCATGAGGATGGCGGGGATTTTTCAATTCCCAAGGTCTGGCGCATGGCTCAAGTGGCTCAAAACATGCCAGAAACCTCGGAAACTGCAACAGAGTTTGTTATTGCAGGAGACAGTCGATTAATAGAATTAAGACAAGCACTTCAGGCAGCAGAACTTGCTGAAGATGGCATGGCCATGGCACATGCACACGTCGATTTGGCTGACGCAGGCGAGCATGATGCAAGCTCTAGAGCACAAGCGCTGATTCTTGGATTAGGTTTTAAGGTCAGTGAGCTTGATCAACCTGTGAACAGTTTTTCGGGTGGTTGGCGGATGCGTTTGCAATTAGCACGGGCCTTGATGTGTCCATCTGATTTGCTGCTCTTAGATGAGCCCACCAACCACTTGGACTTGGATGCTTTGGTTTGGTTGGAAGCATGGTTAAAGCGCTATACCGGAACGATGATTGTGATTTCTCATGACAGAGAGTTTTTGGATGCGGTGACCAATGTAACCTTGCACATTGAACACGCCAAACTTAATCGTTATGGGGGTAATTACAGTTCTTTTGAAACCATGCGCGCGGAGCAGTTGGAGTTGCAGCAAGCATCGTTTGCTAAGCAACAAGAAAAAATTGCTCATTTACAAAAATTCATTACACGTTTTAAAGCCAAAGCCAGTAAGGCAAAGCAAGCTCAGAGTCGAGTCAAAGCACTAGAGCGCATGGAAAAAATTGCGCCAGTATTGGCCGATGCAGAATTTACCTTTGAATTCAAAGAACCTCAAAATTTACCCAATCCTATGTTGGCAATCAGTGATGCGTCTTTTGGATATCGGGTCGATGGCGCAGAAAAAATTATTATTAAAAATGTTAATAAGTCGGTTTTAGCCGGGCAGCGCATTGGTATTTTAGGTGCCAATGGCCAAGGTAAATCAACCTTGGTCAAAACAATTGCCAGAACCATGCCTCAATTGGCTGGCACAGTGACTGAGGGTAAGGGTTTAAACATTGGCTATTTTGCTCAGCAAGAGCTTGATGTGTTGCGTCCTGAGGATAACCCCATGGAGCACATGATTCGTTTGGCCAAAGAATTAGGACCTCAATCTGCTGAGTCGGGTAAAGAGCAAGATTTACGGAATTTTTTGGGGACTTTTAATTTTGCTGGTGACATGGTCAAGCAAGCAGTTGGCACCATGAGTGGGGGTGAAAAAGCTCGTTTGGTGTTGGCGATGATTGTTTGGCAAAGACCCAATTTATTGTTATTGGATGAGCCAACCAACCATTTAGATTTAGCGACTCGCGAAGCGTTATCGATGGCGCTTAATGAGTTTGAAGGGACGGTGATGTTGGTAAGCCACGATCGCGCCTTATTAAGAGCTGTTTGCGATGAGTTTTGGTTGGTTGGGCGTGGAGAAATTAAACCGTTTGACGGTGATTTAGATGATTACCAACAATATTTGTTGAATGAATCAAAGCGATTGCGCGAAGAAGCCAAGCTAGCCTCTGAAGAAACAGTGGCTCCTACCACCATTCAAACGACAGTCTCTGAAGTCAAAAAATCACCGATTCAAACCAGTGAGCAACGCAAACTTGAGTCAGCCAGAAGGCAAGAGATCAATGCGCAAATTAAGCCAATTAAGAAACAGATTGAAAAACTAGAAAAAGTGATGGCTGAATTACAGCTTGAAAAATCTCAATTAGAGGCACGTTTGATGGAGCCCATACAAGCCCAAGAGATTGCGCAGATCGGTAAGAAACTAAAGTCTTTGGGTGATGAATTGAATTCAGTAGAGGAACAGTGGATGGATTGTGCGGCTCAAATTGAGACGATTGAATCCAATCATTGAAAAAATTTTGTGTATCTTAAAAAGATACGATGCTTGTCTTCAAAGCTGGCATTTGAGTCGATGTCTTGACCGTATTGCAGGCTCACTCGTCCGAAAGAATATTTTCCAATCAGACTCAATTGATAACGGTGAGTCGTCATTTGATTGTTTTGAGCAAGGCCTCTAAAGATTGTTTCCCCACCTTCAGAATAAAAATAAGAGACCGCTAGACTGTAATGCTGATGAAAATCGTAGAGTAAACCTGTTTGGGCGCTGTACAAGGGTTTTTGATCAAGCTTTCCCAATGCATTGGCCAATGATCGACTTTCATCATTGCTTCCAAACCACAAAACATCCAAGGCGCTCATCCAATCTAAATTGGGGGCAATTCTACGTTGATAGGCCACTTGGCCTGCCCACTTGTAACGATTTTCGCCCATGTTGAAAACCCGATTACTAGAGTAACTACCGGTTGGCGCCATCAAATATCCGGCCACAGCAAAATAGGTTTTGCTGGCGCGATCCACATAGGGCCAGTAAGCTAAGACCACAGTTGTGTCTATCATTCCGTTGTCAGAGGCGTAGGGAGCTAGGGCGCCAGCGGTTTCAGTTTTGCCAGTGCCTGTGTGAACATAAAATAAAGCAGGTTGAGCATTCAACTCAAAAGCATGGGTGTAGCGCAGTTGCGCCTGAGTTTGGTTAACGATGGCATTGCCTGCAGCCACACGCTCGGCGTTCAAGTAAGACAGTTGAATACTTTTTAATCCGGGAGTGGGCGCTGTGGCATCCCCGGGTTGTAAGTCAATGGCCCTCACTTGGTTCGTGGCCAAAATAGCCATGAAGCCAAAAAAAATTTTGAAAAGAGGGGCTTGAAAATAATAGAAGCGCATATAAATTAATTGTGTGCAATTCTACTCGTTTGACAGAAATGAATTTCATTATCTATTGAATGTCTGTATGTCATCTAAATGAGTATTCAGACGTTGAATGAAAGAATCCATCGTTTATGATGAACGGTAGTCAAAGGCTCGAATGGGGCCGCATCTTATAAGGAATTGATATGCATCAGAATTTTAAAAAAATTGGTCTCATGATGGTTTTAACTGGCACCTTGGTGGGTTGTGCATCTACTCCTGTGGGTCCTAGTTTGACGGTGATGCCGGCTCCTGGAAGATCCTTTGAGGTGTTCCAAAAAGATGATCAAGAGTGCCGTGCCTATGCCCAAAATTCCTTAAATACCACGGCCGATGAAATCGCTGCCAAAAATACCGCAAAAACTGCGATTGTGGGAGCCGCGATTGGTGCAGTTGCGGGCGCAATGGCTGATGGTGGTAGTTCTAGAAATGTCGGTACAGGTGCAGCGGTAGGATTGTTGGGAGGAGCCGCTATGGGAGCCGCCTCAGGAAGTGATTCATCAAAAGAAGTTCAGCGCCGCTACGACATTGCTTATCAACAATGCATGTATGCCAAAGGGCATCAGGTGCCAGGATATTCAATCCAAAAGCCAGTTGACTCATCTACCAAATAATCACAACTACTCGATGAAGAGCATTAAATCTCAATAGGGGGATGCTCTTTTTCAAAACGCTGGGCCGTTCGCTTAAACAAGCTAATCAGTAAGGCTGCTGCAATAGCAAGGCTGGCACTGTTGGCAAACCAAAATCCTTGGGCTCCTTGAAGTGTCTCTGGAATGGTGCCGGTTAAATTAAAACCTAATACATAACCACCGCCAAGGCCCACTCCCCATAAAGAAATCGCATAAATCCACATCGGCCAAAAAGCCACGCGATAGCCCCGCAAAATAAAGGCTGAGGTCACTTGGAGGGCATCAAAAATCTGATAAAAAGCGATGAATAAAAACAATGGAATCGCCATTGTCTTGACTTCATCGGGTGGTGCATACAAATCCAATAAGGGATATTTAAAGATCCAAACCATCAATCCCACCAAGACGCATAAACTGGTTGTAAATAAAAGTGCGGACCAGCCAATTTCTTTGGCTAGTTTGGGTTGATCTGCGCCGATGGATTGGGCCACAAGGGTTGAAGTGGCGATTGAAAGGGATAGGGGCAGCATGTATAAAACCGTCCCCAGGTTGGCAACAATTTGATGGCCTGCTAGTGGCACGGTACCTAGTTTTGCAATAAATAAAGCCATGAATGCAAAGGAGGTCACCTCAATGAGATAACTTAAACCAATTGGTAGTCCTAGTTTGAGTAGCACGCCAATCTTGTGGGTGTCAGGACGACTGAACTTTTCATAGACATAAAACACTTTGTAAAAAGAGCCTCTGTAAACAATCCAGAGCATGATCGCCAACCACAGCCAATTGATGATCACCGTGGCTAAGGCGCAACCTGGGCCTCCCATTGGCTCTATGCCAAAACTGCCATAGATAAATAGAGCATTGAGTGGCACCTTTAAGAAGAGGCCACCGATTTGTATCCATGTCACAACGCTGGGGCGAGAGATGGCGTTGTGAAATGCGACTAAGACTCTCATGGCCATGCTGGCTGGTAAACCCCATGCCACTATTTGTAGATACAAAATGGCTTTTTCTTCAACAGCGGGACTCGCGTTGGCAATGGCTAAAAAAATGCCAGGATTGAACAGAATCACCATGCCAAAAATACTCAACCCCAGTGATAGCCACCAACCTTGACGAACTTCTTCACCGATTTCTGAAAAACGTTGGGCGCCAAATAATTGACCTGCAATCGGGGCCAGGGCCGAGACCACGCCTGTTAATCCAACATAGATGCTAATGAAAATGGAGCCCGCCATGGCCAGGGCTGCCAAGTCGTCCGTCGAAACGCGCGCCACCATGGCAGTGTCCATCACACCAAAGGCAATCACGGCCAATTGCCCCACCAAGAGGGGACCCGCTAAAGTCAGTAGGCGCGGTATGTCTCTTTTGAGATTACTGAGCATGACTCAGAACTCGATAGAGTCTTAAACGTTCATTGCGGTCGCTCACACGACGATCTTCCCAAATCAATTCCAAATGCTTATTGAGTTTGGTTGCGGTCTTGCGCGCCTCACCGGGTTGGTTACTGATCCATAAATCGCAAGCGACATCGTCTTTGAATTTTAATTTCGTGAAATAGATGAATGAGCCCAATTGCCCATCTCCCAAATGAGTGGAGTTGATGCATACCGATTGGGAGGGAACTACTTGCACTAAACGATTGGCCACATCTCGATACGTTTTTGCGTAGTTGATGGTGGGGAGCCACAAAGTCATGAGCAAAACCCAAGTCAAGGTGGTACCTGACGCAGAGATGACCACAGCGCGCCAGATCACTTTCGGGGCTCGAGAGGTTCTCCACTTAACAACGCTCACCCACAAAATGGTGACTGCAATCGCTGCAATCAATGCCAGCCAGCTAAATTCCGGAATAAAGCCAGGTACTTTTTTAGCCACATTTCTTGCAAGTCCTGCAGGGAGGTTGGTGGTCATCGCAAACCACATCACCCAAATAAATGCACCCAAAATCGTGAAAGTTAATAATGCAAACCAATCAATAAAGCTGATCACACTGCGTTTGATGATTGGCAAACTAAAACATGCCCAAATGACCAATGGTGGAATAATTAGTAGTAATGATTGCTCAGTCAACGCTGTTAAATGAGTGAGGTAGATCAAAACTGCAATAATGAGTCCCAAGGGCAAAGCCATATTTGGATTGCGAATCCCACCTAAGGGGTTGTTTGCACCTTTGCGCCAGAACCAAAGACTCCATAATGCCAATGGCCATACTGGCCAAGCATACAAAGGCAAGTTTCTGGCCATAAAACCTAAGGATTTAGATGAGGCATAAGCTTGAATAGTTTCATTGCTCCACCATGCTTGCCAAGCCAAACTCATTTGAGCAGAACTCAAATCAGAAAGCCACCAAAGTAAGGGCCACAGTCCCAGCCCCATCAATGCAACAAACCAGGTTGTTGCAAGCCACTTTGGATGAGGTTTGACTTCACAGATTGTGAGAGAAAGAATCAAACCAGCAAATATCAAAACAAACAACCACAATGATGCTGAGAGTGCAATCAGAGCAAGACCAATGCCGGTCCAAAAGCCTCCTTGAAGAGGTTTGTCTAAACCTCTGACTAGTCCATACAAAATCGTGGTTACGCCCAATAGCTGAGCAAGGGCAGGGGTGGTTTCATGCGCGCGCAGAGCTAAACCCACGCAAGCTAAAAATATCATCAGTGCACTGTCGGCCAGTGTGCGACCGTAGTCTCGAGGTTCTGGTTGTCCTCCTAAGGCAAAGGCAGAGGGTTGGACTTCAGGTCGACGACCCAACAAATAACTGGCATGCCAAATAGCGGCACAACTTAAGAAAAAGCAAATGGCTGAATACAAACCTGCTGAATTCGTTGGGCCCAGAACGGATTGAAATAATCCGATGAGAGAGGCTCCTAACCAGTAAGGTAATGGACCTGCTAAGATTTCTGAGCGACCATCAATGTGCGGTAGAACCCAGTCATGCCAAGTGCCATTGGCCAAAGTCCACATAGCGCCAAAGCCAGCAGCATCATCATTTTTCCAGGGGTCACGCCCAAATATGCCCAAAAGACCATACGTAGCGGTAATGAGGACCAACACAAAGCGAGGAAGTGTGGAGGTGGCCGCGGCGGTTAGTCGAATCGATCTCATGCGCTTTGAATTGTGACCTGATTATTTCTGAATGAAAAGCCAATATGTAAAAAAGGCAGCTCACGCTGCCTTTTTGTCACGACTTCGGTCAAGCCGGCAATCTTAGGCAGATTTTTTGCCTGTTGCTTTAGTACCGAATTTCTGACGGAATTTCTCAACACGACCCGCTGTATCCATGATCTTCTGAGTACCTGTGTAGAAAGGGTGTGACTCTGAAGAAGTTTCAATTTTGGCCAATGGATACTCTTTGCCATCTTCCCACTTGATAGTTTCTTTGGTCACAATGGTTGAGCGAGTTTTAAAGCTGAAGTTGTTAGACACGTCTAGGAAAACAACTTCTTTGTAATCTGGGTGAATACCTTGTTTCATTTAAAAGTCCTTTTGCTGGTAGCCGCCCATTGAAATAATGGGTACTTGCCTGAATTAAAAAGAGAATTGTAGCAAAAAATAGAAGATATTGCCCCTGATTTGGGGAAAACTGGCCAAAAAACCACGTTTTTGGCCAGTCAAACGCTTCATTGGCTCAGTTTTTAACCGCCACGACGCATCAATTCAAAGAATTCAGCGTTATTTTTGGTTGATTTGAGCTTATCCACAATAAAGTTCATGGCCTCGATGTCATCCATGTCTGAGATTAGCTTACGAAGTACCCAGATTTTTTGGAGTAATTCAGGCTTGATTAACAATTCTTCACGGCGAGTACCAGACTTGTTCAAGTTAATTGCAGGGTAAACACGACGTTCTGCAAGACGGCGTTCCAAATGAACTTCCATATTGCCCGTGCCTTTGAATTCCTCATAAATCAAATCATCCATGCGGCTGCCTGTTTCAATCAAGGCAGTTGCAATGATGGTGAGAGAACCACCTTCTTCAATGTTTCTTGCCGCACCAAAGAAACGCTTTGGGCGCTGCAAAGCATTGGCATCCACACCACCCGAAAGCACTTTGCCTGAGGATGGCACCACCGTGTTGTAAGCACGAGCCAAACGAGTGATTGAGTCAAGCAAGATGATCACATCGCGTTTCATTTCAACCAAACGCTTGGCTTTTTCAATCACCATTTCGGCAACTTGTACGTGACGCACGGCTGGTTCATCAAAGGTTGAAGCAACCACTTCGCCTTTGACTGAGCGTTGCATTTCAGTTACTTCTTCAGGGCGCTCATCAACGAGCAGCACAATCAACACTGCAT
>JALRCP010000207.1 GCA_023257325.1 Polynucleobacter sp.
AGCCTGGCTGATTTTGATCAAGGTTCACAGCAACTAAATTGAAAGAAATAGGTGCGCGCGCTCTTAACTTCATCAAAATATCTAACATGGCGTAGCTGTCCTTTCCCCCAGACATACACACCATGACCTTATCGCCATCTTCAATCATGTTGTAATCAACAATGGCTTGCCCAGCCAGACGACAAAGCTTCTTGTCTAGCTTATTCTCTTCGTAGGCGACTTTTCTTGGATCTTTCATTCTTTAATCAAAAAAACTTCTACTCCTACAGCCTCACAGTCTGGATAGACATCTGGTTTGGCCGTTGAAACACGCACTGCTCTGACATTTGGGTGAGCCAGCATAATTTTAGCGACATCATCACAAAGCGTTTCTTGCAAATGAATGTGTCCTTTTGAGACCCTTTCAACAATACTTTGACGCATAAAATCGTAGTCGACAACTTCATCAAGACTATCATTGGTCGGAGTGTTTTCAACTAATGGTACAAATAAATCAACGTTAATTAAAACGCGTTGCTCCCCGCGCTTTTCAAAATCATGAACGCCAATATTGATGTAAACCTCGTAGTTACTTAAGAAAAGACGGCGACAATCCATCAGGCGCGGATGCGATAACAAAGCTTGCATAAATTACTCCGTCAAAAACATGACATCACGATTGGTCGATAATAAGTGCTGCCCTCCATCGACATAAAGAGTTGTTCCTGTCACTGCGTTGGCGCGAGCCAAATAAGTTACGGCATCAGCAATGTCATCTGGCGTTGACGATTTGCCCAATGGCGTCATACCGTGCGCTTTTACAAAACCATCTTCCGTCTGATCGCCTGAAACCATGGTAATGCCTGGAGCCAAACCAACCACCCTTAAATTAGGAGCAAATGATTGCGCCAAAAGCGTGGTTGCAGAGTGCAAAGCTGCTTTAGAAAGCGTGTAAGAAAGAAAATCGGGGTTCAAATTTTCTAACTTTTGATCTAATAAATTAATGACAACACCGCTAGGTCCTTGAGCATCTGCTGAACGCAATTTGGCATGCTGGCGATATAAATCCCTTGAGAGAATTAATGGTGCTGCCACATTGGTCAACATGTGACGGTCAAATGATGCATAACTAAAACTTGAAGCCACATCATATTGAAACAAGGATGCGTTATTGACCAAACAAGTGGGCAAGCCTAAAGCTTCAGTACAACGTTGAATGAGCTGACTGGCTTGAGATTCATCAGACAAGTCCGCTTGCAAAGCAACCCCTCTTTGCCCAGTTTGAATAATATCTTGGACTGTTTGCATAGCAGCCTCTTTTGAGTTGCCATAATGAATCGCAACATCCCAGCCATCCTTGGCAAGACCAATAGCGATTGCACGCCCAACACGTTTAGCGGCACCAGTGACCAAAGCAATTTTTTGGGTTTTCATAATTTTTGCCACTTCATATATAAGAGTTGTAGACTCGCGAGGTATGGATATTACCCCTAGTATTGAAGAAACGTCTCATAGCCAAACTTTGACCTCCCTGATTCAGAAAGAAATTGAATCAAATAAAGGTCAAATTTCCTTTGCCAAATATATGGAAATGGCTTTGTACACCCCAGGATTTGGGTATTACGCAGCTGGCAAAACAAAGTTTGGCTCTCAGGGTGATTTTATTACCGCCCCTGAAATCAGTCCATTTTTTGGCGCCACCATCGTTCAATCATTAAAACCCATCCTAAACTATTTTCAAGAACAGAAAATACCATTAGATATTCTTGAATTTGGTGCTGGCACTGGGGCATTAGCTGAATCAATCCTCAATGAGCTTGCAAGAAACTCTATTCAAATCAATTCTTACAAAATTTTAGATTTATCCGCCGATTTGATTCATCGCCAACAAGATCGACTCAATCCTCAATTTAAGAATGTGGAATGGTTAACAACTTTGCCAAAACAATTTAATGGCATCTTTTTAGCCAATGAGGTTTTAGATGCCATGCCCATTGAACTTATTACTTTTGTTAAGCAACAATGGCATTACCAAGATGTAAAAAAAAGATGTGGCTCAAATTTAACTGATATTCCCTTTGAATTTTCTCTTGGCAAACCCGTACCCCAACAGCACCTTTCACCCTTGCTGCAAGAATCAAGCTTTGAAGATGGTTACACCACTGAACTTCACCCAATTGCTAACGCATGGATCAAGCAACTGGCCACAGTTCTAAATCAAGGAGTTTTGCTCGCCATTGATTATGGCTTTCCTGAACGAGAGTACTACCACCCTCAACGCCATCAAGGAACTGTGATGGGGCATTACGCTCATCATGCCGTACAAAATCCATTTTTTTACCCTGGATTGTGCGATCTAACAGCTCATGTGGAATGGAGTTCTATTGCACAAACGGCTAGCTCAGAAGGCATGAATCTTTTGGGCTACACCAGTCAAGCCAGTTATTTATTAGACGCCGGTATCACGCAACTATTGCTAGATCAAATCAACCCGACTGATAGTCAACAATTTATTCCCGTTTCTAATGCCATTCAAAAGCTTTTATCTGAAGCTGAAATGGGGGAATTATTTAAGGTCATGTGCCTAGGAAAAAACATGCCTTTTCAGGAAGGTGAATTACCTGGTTTTCGCTCTAGACCTAGAGCTCTTTAATTGCCAACATTCTGGCCTGATGAATGGCCTCTTTAATGAATGTGCCAGTGGATGACCCTTGCTCACCAACTTGACGAACAATTTCACTGATATTGACTTGATTGGCCAACTCATAAGCTCGAATTAACCGATTCACTGATAAATCAAATAAACGAGCCACCACCATCAACTCACTAAATCGCTCAGGCTTTCTCCACACATCCAGACGATCTAAAAGGTTCAATAAGTCTTCTGCATCTGCTGATTGATTTAGCCTTGTCCTTAGCTCAAAAGTCAAAACAGCATACTCTTTACATTCGGCCGGAATACTCCACATCGCAGCCCATTGCGCAATCATCTGAAGATCTAAGCCCGCTGTCAAAGTGGCATACCGCTGCGGCAAATTGAAATTAAATTGTGCCGCTTGATTAAGGCGAGAAAACTTTCTTGAATCTGTATTGGCTAACTTTGGAAAAAATAACTCAAGGACTTCCATCTCAATGAATACTTCAAACATTCTGGCAGGATGTGCTGACATCAATCCTCTAGAGATTTCTTGCCAAACTCTTTCTTTAACCAAAGCCTCTAGTTCACCTTTATCTTTCATCTCTTTCAAAAGATTTAAAGTCGTTGCATGAATTTGAAAATCTGGGAAACGTGCGGCAAAGCGTGCCAAACGTAAAAGACGCACAGGATCTTCCTTGTACGATGGCCCAACATGCCTAAAAACGTGATTGCGAATATCCTCTTGACCGCCATAAGGATCAATCACATCACCTACCGGTAATCCATGGTCGTCAGCTAACCTTGCCATGGCATTGATGGTTAAATCCCTTCTAGCTAAATCTTGTTCAAGGGTGACTTCCGGGGCCGCATGAAAAACAAAGCCTTTATAGCCCGGCGATACTTTTCTTTCAGTTCTAGCCAAAGCATATTCGGCGCGTGTAACAGGATGAAGGAAGACCGGAAAGTCTTGCCCAACTGGAATAAATCCTTTTTGAATCATTTCTTGGGGGCTTGCCCCGACAACCACATAATCAAGATCCTTAATGGGCAAGCCCATTAATTGGTCACGAATAGCGCCGCCGACGACATAGATCTTCACCGAACTAAAACTTCCAAAGATTTCGGGCTAATTGAAAACACAGTTTCCAAACAATTTGCTGACCCGGGCGGCAAAATATTGTCTTCTTTCATAGAAGATAAATTATCACGAGACATCAAGGTTGGGCCAGGCATCATTTCTAGAGCAAGCGCCTGAAGGTATGCCAAAGAATTTGGCAAAGGAATAATCAAACTTTGTTTACCACCCAAAGAGCCCGCAAATTTTACCAACTCAGCCAACTGATAGATTCGAGGACCGGCCAAATCGTACACGCGACCGATTGTTTCTGGCATAGATATTGACTTCACGAATGCTTGTGCAACATCGGAAACATAGACGGGTTGAAAACGAACTGAAGCTCCACCCAGCGGCAATACAGGGGCGAATTTTTGCAAAGACGCAAATAAATTAATGAATTTATCTTTTTCGCCGAAAACAACAGATGGTCTAAAGATTGTCCAATCTAAGGAACTTTGCTTCACAATTTTTTCTGCATCACCTTTACTGCGTTGATACATTGAACTACCGGTGCTGCTAGCTCCCAAAGCGCTCATATGGATATAACGCTTTAAACCATTGAGAGTCATGGCGGCGATTATTTTTTGTGTCAACTCGACATGGTTTTTTCTAAATCCTGGCCCATATGGTTGACCCATCTTGTCATGCAAAACTCCCACCAAATTAATGACAACCCCATTTGAACCGATGCGTTGGCATAAATTATTTAACACACTGGGGTCGTGAATATTGGCCTGAACAATTTGCAACTTCGGCAAGACCCAAAGATCTTTAGCATCGTTAGGTCGGCGTGTTGGTAACAAAATGCTGTGTCCAAGAGCACTCAAGCGGGTTGCAATTTGCTGACCGATAAAGCCACTGCCGCCTATCAACAAAATTTTTAATTCACTCATTATGGTAACTCCGACAAAACAGATGCTTTGGGGGTAATCATGCCTAATTGCTGTTTTAAAGAGGGTGTTTTAGAGCTAGACATGGCACTGTAATAACTAGAGTTTGCTAAGACATTTTTGACATATCCTCGCGTTTCATTGAAGGGGATTGTTTCTGCAAAGATCGCGCCTTCAACTGCTCTGGGCAATTTTTCACGCCACATTTTTGGTCGCCCAGGTCCAGCGTTGTAGGCAGCAGATGCTAAAGCCCATGATCCATCCAAGTCTTGTAGAACCATATTTAGGTAATTACTCCCTAAAGTCAGATTCACTTTCATATCGTCTAACTGGCTGGTTTTAAAGTTGTTCATCCCAATTTTCTTGGCTACGTACCTGGCCGTTGCTGGCATAACTTGCATTAAGCCGGATGCCCCCACATGAGAACGCGCATTCATAATAAATCGAGACTCTTGACGAATTAAGCCATAAGCCCAGTTGGTATCCAATCCAATTGAATTGGCAATGGGACTCAATGAGTCTTTGAATGGCGTTGGGTAACGCAAGCTAAAGTCATGTTCAAGTTTTGTTCGGTCAGCCGTATTCACAGCACGATCATAAAAACCAATTCTTTTGGCATGCTCAGCAGCAGCAATCAGTTGCTTGTCACTAAAACCCCTCAACTCCCAATTCCACTCGCGATTGCCTTCAAATCTCAAACCCAGCTCATAAAATCTTGCGGCTCTGGCAAAACTTTTATTCGCCGACATTTGCTTCACCAAAGATTCGTCCGGGGGAACGCGCTTGGGCACATAAATTTTCATCCCCAAATCTTCCCTGGCCAACTGACCATAAAAATGGTATTGATCAACCAATGCCTGCCAGGTTTCTTTTGCCAAAGATTCATCGCCCAACTCTTTTTGAGCGCGACCATACCAGTAAGTCCAAGCGGGATCTTTCTTACGTATTGTCGGATTCATGTGCTCAATGGCTTCTTTCACCATCAGCCAATCACCTTCTCGTAAGGCCACTCTGACTTTCCACTCTTGGGATTCAGGAGTTAATAAATGATGAAGGCCTAATTCATGTTGTGACTTAAAGGCCTTATAGGCATTTCGGTCAACGCGCTTGGCTAAAAATTGACCAATGCTGGCCCAAGCAGCCGCCGTATTTTCGCGGCTGGTTCGCCAAGCTTTTTTATCAAACTCTTTGAATGCTTGATCAGGATTTTTTCTGGCTAACTTAATGATGTCAGCAATTGGATCATCTATTTCAAATCGTTTAGATAAAGTCTCAAAATTATTTTCAAGTGCCATTCTTGAAAAAGTTGCGAGCTCTGCCTTTGATAAGCCATTGGCTTTGTACAAAATTTGAGCCAACTCAGGGCAAGCCTCACCAAAGTATTGGGCATCAAGCAGAATACTTTTAAGCTCAAGCCCCAACTGCTTGGGATCTTCACCTTTTGCCTGTCTTGATTGGAGGGCATAACACTTGACTTGAGTATCGTCATCAAGAACAAATTGGCTGTATTCACGATCAAACTGAACCCAATCTTTTCTTTTTCCCAAAACCAAAAGCCAATCATTGCGCAATCGATCGGCTATTGCAGAGCCAGCATGTTTTTTAAGAAACTCATTGACTGAGTTATCGGCATTCGTTTCTGCTCGGGCTTGGCCGCCTTTATCAAATAGTTGCGGCTTAATCTGAAAGTAAGAAACGTAATCGGACAAGTCATGCTGAGATAACTTTGCCCCCAAACTTCTGGCCTTGGCTGCTTCATTATTTTTTGAAGCCTCCCTTAATTCAATAAATAACTTATCTTCAGCGCTCAACCCACTTTGTGACTGTCCTT
>JALRCP010000011.1 GCA_023257325.1 Polynucleobacter sp.
CCTTAATTCCTTACCTGTATCGGGCCCTAAGTAGCTAAACATCAACAAAGACTCAGGACTTAAACATTGCTTCCATTCAAACACCAACTCTTTTGGGTCAGGATGTTGTTGTAACTGTAGATTGGACCAGAGCAAATCAAAATTAGATGTTTGAAATTGTTGCTTGTTGACTGAATTGAAAGTAGTCCGCCCCAATAATCGATTCAATAAATTTTTGAATCGATGGCCTGTGTTGTCTGCATGAATACAAAAATGCTTGGCCTTTGAATAACGTTGCCCCAAGACTGATAAATCAAGCTCTCCAAGATGACCAATCTGCTTGGGGTCAATCCGAACAATGGCTAATTTTTCATCCATGCGTTGCGCAATTTCCAAGGAAAGAAATGGCGGCATTTGTTGAGACATTGAAGCAATTGTGGGCATAGGTACTCAGTATACTCAGCACCTCATGAAATTTCTTCTGCCAACTGCATGCATTGCTTGTCAGGGGTTTCAACAATCAACAATATGCGAAAAGTGCCTTAACTTACTAAAACAATCTCAAGTTAACCGCTGCCATGTCTGCGCAAGCCCTACCATCAATAATCAATATTGCAGCACTTGCCAAATCAAACCGCCCCACTTTGATAGCACGCTTTGTTTAGATTATTACGGCGGATGTTTAACCGATGCCATGCATCGCTATAAATATCAGTATCAAGTCGCTTTGGCTCATGGATTTATCGATGCTTGGATATCTATCTATGGCAAAGAATTTTATGAATCACAATCAATTGATGTCGTTTTGCCAATTCCGTTGAGCTATAAAAAGCTTCATCAAAGAGGCTTCAATCAATCTTGGGAGCTCTGCAAACGTTTTTCAAAAAAGCTCCGTATTAAAAGACATGGGACAGTCCTAATGAGGAGCCATCTGGAGGAGAATCAGGCCTTAGCAAATAAAACTGAGCGATTAATGAGGCTATCCAATGTATTTGAAATTGACCGCTCATCCATCAACTGGATACAAGGCAAAAACATCGCCCTAGTTGATGATGTAATGACCACCGGAGCCACCCTCAATACGATTGCTCAAGTACTTAAAGATTTTGGGGCGCAAAGTGTTCATAATTGGGTCATTCTTAGAACACCCCTAAAAAAATATGCTGAATGTTGTCCTAGTTGAACCTGAAATTCCTCCAAATACTGGAAATATTATTCGCTTGTGCGCCAACACTGGAGCACAACTTCATTTAGTTGAACCGCTTGGATTTCCATTAGAAGACACTCGTCTAAAACGAGCGGGCTTGGATTATCACGAATACGCTCATATGAAAGTTCACTCTAGCTGGGAAGCTTTTTTAGATGCTGAACAGCCCAAAAAAGACAGAGTCTTTGCAATCACGACGAAAGGCAAAGCAAAGTTGGCTGAGGCTCGTTTTTTTGAGAATGATTATTTGGTATTTGGCTCTGAAACCAAAGGTCTTAATCAAGCAGTGAGAGATTATTTTTTACCTGAGAGATGTTTGCGCTTGCCGATGAGAGCCAATAGTCGAAGTCTGAATCTATCAAATGCAACAGCAATCATGGTTTATGAAGCCTGGAGACAAATGGGTTTTAGCGGTGGCGAATAATTTGAATCTCTGTTGAATTTTTCTTGAAATCAAGACTCAGATTTTGCGTCACGACTCATCAAGAGTTTGACTGCCTTTGCAGGGTCTAAGCCATTAAATAAAACTTCACAAACCATTTGTGTAATTGGCATTTCAACATTCTGTTTTTGAGCCAATGCTCCAACCGCTTGAGCACAACGAACGCCTTCTGCGACATGACCGAGAGCTGCCAAAATATCAGCCAATTTTTTGCCGGATGCCAATTGCAAACCTACTTGACGATTTCTGGATAAATCGCCTGTTGCAGTCAAGATCAAATCACCGACACCCGTCAAACCCATGGCTGTCTCAGGCTTGCCGCCCATGGCTGTCATCAACCTCATCATTTCAGATAAGCCACGCGTTAATAATGCAGCTCGCGCATTAAGCCCCAAACCCAATCCATCACCAATACCAGTTGCAATCGCTAGAACATTTTTAATGGCGCCGCCTAACTCAACACCCACAATGTCATGGCTGCCATAGACGCGCATATTGCCATGATGGAACACTGCTTGGGTTAATCGAATTAGTTCGTCTGAATCACTGGCCACAGTCAAAGCGCAAGGCATCCCCTTGGCCACTTCACTGGCAAAACTCGGACCAGACAACACCGCTGTTTCAATACCACGATTCAACGCGCCGGCTTCAGCTAACTCACGTTGTATAACTTGATGAGGCATTAAAGAAGTTTCAGGTTCCAAGCCCTTACACAACCAAACCCAATTTTTAGGCACTTGCTCTAACCGCACCAATTGATGAACGGTTTCCCTTAGGCCAGCGACGGGTGTTGCAATTACTAACAAATCCCCTTGGCTTGCTTTGGAAAATAATTGATTCCAATCACTCAAAATCTGCAACTCATTTGGCAAAGAAATACCAGGAAGATATTTTTGATTGAAATGCGTAGCCCTCATCTCATCAGCCAATTTGGCAGAGCGACTCCACAGTGTTACAGGATATTGGTTCAAATTCTTGGTGGCATGCATGGCCATGGCAGTACCCCATGCACCCGACCCAAGAATGTAGATATTTTTCATTAGTTTGGCAGAATGATTCCGCTATCACTAGACGCTTGAGTCTGGCCACTCTGAGCCATTCTTTGCTCATACAAAGCATGGAAATTAATTTCAGCCAGATGAACCGGCTGGAATCCAGCACGACTAATCATGTCAGCAATGTTAGAGCGCAAATATGGGAAAAGAATGGTTGGGCAAGCAATTGCCAACAAAGGGCTAATCTGTTCTTCCGGCATATGACGAATCTCAAAAATACCTGATTGCTGAGCTTCAACTAAAAACAATACTTTGTCATCAATTTTTGTTGTAACAGTTCCAATCAAGGTCACATGAAAGTTCACATCATCCAATTGGTTTGCTTGAATATCGACTTGAACTTCTAGTTTTGGCTCACCCTGATTAAGAAGAATTTCAGGAGCATTCGGTTGCTCTAAAGAGATATCTTTTAAATAAACTCTCTGAATTTGAAAACTTGGTGCATTACTTGCATCGCCATTGGCTGAATTAGCTGCTTCGGTCATATATTTCCTATTTGTAGTAATTGTTATTTATTGACCCAATAGTGGGTCTAACTTTCCAGCTTTATCCAATGCAGAAAGATCATCAAATCCTCCTACATGAGTATCACCAATAAAGATTTGTGGCACAGTCCGGCGTCCAGTTCTAGTCATCATTTCCTCCCGACGAACTGGATCTTGGTCTACCAAAATTTTCTCAGTAATCGTGACCCCTTTTGACAACAATAATCGCTCTGCCATGACGCAATAGGGGCAAACTTGAGTGCTATACATAGTGATTTTGGTCATTTTTAAGCACTCAAGTCTTAATTAAGGGCAAACCAGCTTGATTCCATGAAGAAATACCTCCATCCATGCAAGCAATGTCTTTAAAACCAGCTTTTTTAAGCTTTCCAATCGCACTATTTGCTCTTGAGCCACTTAAACAAACTAAAATAACAGGCTTATTGCTATCTAGTTTGACCTGTTTTAAGCCTTTATCAAGCTCGGAAAGAGGTAAATTCTTAGAATTAGCAATGTGACCAGATTTGAACTCATCAACTGTGCGGATGTCCAAAATTTGAGCCTGTTTTTGGTTAATTAACTGAACTGACTCGTGCACACTCAGCAGTTGCTTGTTAAGTCGGCCCAGAATCTGGGGCAAGGCCAAGGCCAATCCTGATGTAATCAGGGTGGCTAGGAGTAATAAATTATTTGTATTTGTAAAGAAGTCCATCAGTAAATTATAGAATGTGAATATGAAACAACTCGTACTTATCCGCCATGGCGAATCCCAGTGGAACCTAGAAAACCGTTTTACCGGCTGGGTTGATGTTGATTTAACCCCGACCGGCATCCAGCAAGCTATCCAAGCTGGAGAGAGTTTAAAGGCTGCCGGGTATGATTTTGACATTGCTTACACATCTGTGCTGAAAAGGGCTATTCGAACCCTTTGGCATGCCCAAGAGGCAATGGATCGTTTATGGTTACCTGTGGTTCACAGTTGGAGACTTAACGAACGTCACTATGGCGCTCTAGCCGGCTTAAATAAAGCAGAAACAGCTGCTAAATATGGCGATGAGCAGGTCCATATTTGGAGAAGATCTTACGATGTAAGACCTCCGTTATTAGACCCTAGTGATCCAAGAACGTCTTTTAACGATCCTAGGTATGCCAAGCTCAAAAGAGAAGAAATTCCTTTAGGAGAGTGTTTAAAAGACAACGTTGCTCGGGTACTTCCTCTGTGGGAAGAGTCCATTGCACCAGCACTTCGCTCTGGCAAAAGAGTCTTAATTGCTGCCCATGGCAACAGTATTCGATCACTAGTAAAGTATCTAGACAACGTTTCTGATGCTGACATCATGGAAATCAATATTCCAAATGGAGTTCCTTTGGTTTATGAACTCGATGACAACTTGAAACCCATCAAACATTTTTACTTAGAAAAATAATATGTATCGCTCAATTAAGAGTCTCGCGTTAATTTGTACTGGTTTGATTGCAGGCGTAGCATTAACGCTCCAGCTATCTGCAACAGCTCAACAGGGTGGCTCATCTTTACCACTGGACGAATTGCGCAATCTTTCCAATGTATTTGGTCAAATTAAACGAGACTATGTTGAGTCTGTTGACGACAAGCGACTCTTAACCGATGCGATTAAAGGAATGGTCAGCGGTTTAGATCCTCATTCCTCTTACCTAGATAAAAAAGATTTTGCAGAGATGCAAGAACACACGCAAGGAAAGTTTGCGGGTTTAGGTATTGAAATTACATCTGAAGATGGTGTCGTTAAAATTTTGAATCCAATTGAAGACACCCCAGCCGCTAGAGCAGGGCTTTTATCTGGCGACCTCATCACACGCCTTGATGACAAACCCGTCCGAGGCATGACGCTCGATCAAGCGGTGCGTCGCATGCGTGGCGAACCTGGAACAAAAATTACTTTAACAATTTTCAGAAAAAGTGAAGATAGAACTTTTCCGGTCACCATCACTCGTGCTGAGATCAAAGTTCAATCCGTTAAAGCCAAGTTCACAGAGCCAGGCATTGCTTATGTGCGAATCACCAGCTTTCAGGAGCGTACCATCCCAGACTTGGCCAAAAAACTCAATGAACTAGCCAATCAAAATAATCAAATCAAAGGGCTCGTACTTGATTTGAGAAACAACGGTGGTGGATTACTTCAAGGAGCGGTTGGAGTCTCTGCTGCCTTTTTACCGACTGATACTTTGGTGGTTTCAACAAAGGGTCAAACCGAAGAAGCAAAACAAGTTTTCAAAGCGAATGTCGGCAACTATCGCTTGTCCGAAAATAATGATGCTTTATCAGAACTATCTCCAATTTTCAAAAAGGTGCCGATGGTTGTTCTGGTCAATGCTTTCTCTGCCTCTGCCTCTGAAATCGTTGCAGGCGCACTTCAAGACCATAAACGTGCGACCATCATTGGCAAAACTACTTTTGGCAAAGGATCGGTCCAAACTGTTCGCCCCTTGAGTTCAGACTCTGCCCTGAAATTAACTACTGCTTATTACTACACCCCCTCTGGTAAATCGATTCAAGCATTTGGTATCAAACCTGATATTGCCGTAGACCAAAATGCTGAAGGTGATCCAGATGATGTTTTGATCACGCGTGAAATTGACAGTGAAAAGCACCTTAAAAATAAACAATCTTCTGAAGAAAAATTAATTCGTGATCGTGAAAAACGACGTCTAGAAGAATTACAGCGCATTGAAGAGCTGAATGCTAAGAAGACACCCGAAGAAAAAGAAAAGGATCGCAAGAAGCGTCCCGCTGAATTTGGTTCAGCAGAAGACTTCATGCTAAGTCAAGCAACTGCTTACCTCAAAGGTCAGCCAGTTAAAAAATCTAAATCACGTTTAGAGTGATTTGCTGTGGCGATGAACGATCAGGATCTTCTTCGATACTCTCGCCACATTCTCCTGGATGAGATCGGCATTGAAGGCCAAGAAAAAATCTTGGCTGCTCACGTTGTTATTGTGGGTGCGGGCGGTCTAGGTTCAGCAGCCGCTCCATATATTGCTGCAGCAGGTGTTCGCAAGATTACCTTGATTGATCATGATGTGGTTGATCTTACAAATCTTCAACGCCAAATCATGCATCGCACAGACTCTGTGGGCTTGCTGAAGGTTAATTCAGGCAAAACCATGCTTGAACAACTCAACCCCGATTTAACGGTTGAAGCCATCACGGAAAAAGCAACTCATGTATTAATGGATCAAGTGTTACCAACAGCAACCGTTGTTTTAGATTGCACCGATAACTTCACGACTCGACACCTAATCAATGCTGCCTGTGTGAAACATAAAGTTCCATTAGTCAGCGGCGCAGCCATACGCTTTGATGGTCAACTGACTGTGGTAGACCCTCACGCAAACAATCAACCTTGCTATGCCTGTTTATTTCCGCCAGATCAGCAATTCAATGAAGTGCAATGCTCAACCATGGGGGTGTTCTCCCCTCTAGTAGGCATCATTGGTACGATGCAAGCAGCCCAAGCATTGCAAATCATTGTTGGCATTGGAAAAACTCTAACAGGACAGTTATTGCTGTGGGATGGCAGAAACTCTAAAGCAGAAACCATTCAAATAGAGAAAAGAAAAGACTGTCCGGTTTGCTCAGCCAATTCAAAAGTCTAAGCATTGATTTTTTCAAAAACTGCCTGAATTTCTGCTGGCTCAATCGCAGACAACAACTCATCCACGGACTGTCTTAAGTGACCCGCATCAGATCTCAGAATTTCTTGTTTAACAGACAGCAGCTGATTAAAGTGCAAAGAAAAATCTGTTAAACCCATGCCCAATAAAACTCGGGTCATCGATGCATCACCAGCCATCTCACCACATACAGAAATTGGCATTTTTGCTGCTTTAGCTTCTCGAATGACTCCAGCAATCAGCCTCAACACTGCTGGATGCAAAGGGTCATATAAATGTGCGACCGCATTGTCTGCTCGATCAATTGCCAAAGTGTATTGAATCAAGTCATTTGTACCGATAGATAGAAAGTCCAAACGCGTAATGAAAAGCGGCAGAGATAATGCAGCAGCAGGTATCTCAATCATGGCCCCCACTTGAATGCTTGGGTCAAAAGCAACCCCTTCATCATCCAATTGTTTTTTCGCCAACTCAATTAATTCGAGTGTTTGATCAATTTCTTGTGCATGAGCCAACATCGGAATGAGGATCTTTATTTTTCCAAAGACAGAAGCACGCAAAATGGCTCGAATCTGTACCAAGAACATGTCTGGTTCAGATAAAGACCAACGAATCGCTCTTAAACCTAAGGGTGATAAATATTGGGCGGAACCATTTTCGTTAATGTCCAATGGTTTATCCGCACCAATATCAATCGTTCTGATACTGACCGGTAAACCTTTCATGGCTTCAGCAGTTTTTCTGTAGGCCCAGAATTGCTCTTCTTCATCAGGCATTTTTCCCTGACGATTCATAAATAGAAATTCCGACCTGAATAAACCAATCCCCACTGCCCCAGAATCCAAAGCCAAAGCTGCATCGTCTGGCATTTCTACGTTGGCCATTAAATCGATTGGTTGCCCATCTAAAGTTAAGGTGGGTGTGTACTTCAGCCTTAATAGCTTTTTCTTTTCTAGCTTTCTCGCAGATTGAAGGTGACGGTATTCTTCTAAGATAAATTCACTAGGGTCAACAATCACAATGCCACGATCGCCATCGATGATGATCCAATCATCTTGACGAATTAATTCGCTGGCACTTCGAACACCAACAGCAGCAGGAATATCCAAACTTCTAGCAACAATCGCTGTGTGCGAGGTTTTGCCCCCCAAATCAGTGACAAAACCACCAAATGCTAGCTCTTTAAACCTCAACATATCAGGGGGGGCAATGTCATGGGCCACCACAATGACTTCGCTGAGCTCACGATTTTCTGAAACGGTTTTATAAAAAGATCCGATGGTTTGGTGATCTTCTCCTAAATGAAGCACCTTCATCACTCTCTCAACAACCTGACGAATATCAGAGGCTCGCTCACGCAAATAAGCATCTTCAATTTCGGCAAATTGCTCGAGTAAATTTTCAAGCTGGGTGGCTAGGGCCCATTCAGCGTTGTATCTTTTTTCTCTAATAAGCTCTAAAGGTTTTTCTGTGAGCGTTGGATCGGCCAAAATCATGCCGTGCACATCCAAAAATGCGCCCATTTCCTCAGGGGCCGCCTCAGGCAAGCTGGCTCTTAGTGTTTTTAATTCTTGTCTAACAACTTGAAAAGCATCTAATAATCTTTTTTCTTCTTTTTGCTCAGACCCTGGTTCAACCAGGTAATGCTTCACATCCATCGCGGATGGCGCAATCCTTAAGGCACGGCCAATGGCAATGCCGTTCGTGACAGGGATTCCGTGTAGCGTAAAAGACAAGTTACTCGCCTTCGCCAAAACGATCATTAATCAATGCATGAATGGCATCAAATGCTTCTTGAGCTTTTTCGCCCTCAGTCTCCAAAAGTACACTACTACCCATACCGGCCGCCAACATCATGACTCCCATGATACTTTTAGCGTTCACACGACGACCACCCTTGGAGAGAAAAATCTCACAAGGAAATTGACCGGCTAACTGCGTTAACTTTGCTGAAGCTCTTGCGTGCAAACCGAGCTTATTAATGATATTTATTTCTGCGCTGGGCATTGTGATTCCTTGCTATTCTTTTGTCTCTACTTTTTGATTTTCACCCACATACCCAAGATGTCCAATAGGGATAATTCCTTGCTGACCACCATGCATGGCTTTTTGCATGGCGGATTCAATGGGCTCAGCTCGATAAGCAATCGCTCGCATCAACATGGGCAAGTTAACTCCAGCAATCACTTTAACTTGACCTTCAAACTCAGGCTTATGAGCCAGACGACTTGCAACGTTGGCAGGAGTCGCACCCATGATGTCCGTCAATACCAGTAAGCCCTTATCTGATTTAATGGATGAAGCAGCTTCAACCGCTCGATCTAAGGTCAACTTAGAGTCTTCATGAGCCATCACATCTAAAGCAACCAAACGATCAGGGACTTCTCCATACACATGACGAGCAAATTCTCGCAACGCCGAAGCTAACGGAGCATGAGCAATAATTAAAATACCAGCCATTTAATTCAAGTGTCTTTCAAGATTAGTCAACCATTGCATAGCGACATCATGACCTGTTTGATGAGTAATTTCAACAAAACATGTCGGACTTGTGACATTAATTTCTGTCAAATAACCCCCAATAAAATCAAGCCCTACTAGATGCAAACCTCGCTTGGCCAGTATCGGTGCTAATTCATTGGCAATGGCAAATTCTTTATCGGTGAGTTTTCGAGCGACGCCCTTACCACCAGCAGCTAAATTTCCACGGACCTCACCCTGCTTAGGAATACGAGCCAACGAAAACGGCACCACTTCACCACCGATGAGTAATACTCGTTTGTCACCTTCTGAGATTTCAGGCAAGAATTTCTGTACCATCAGCGGACGCTTTCTATCCTCACCCAAGATTTCAACAATACTTGCGAGATTCAAGCCATTGGCCTGAACTCTAAAAATCCCCGTACCACCCATGCCATCAATCGGTTTAATGATGATGTCTTGAAATTCTTCATGAAACGCTTGTATATCGGCAAGATCATGGCTGATGATGGTGGGCGGTGCAAATTGCATGAACTCCAACAAAGCCATTTTTTCAGAATGATTGCGTAACGCCTCAGGATGATTAAAAACCTTTGCGCCTTCTTTACAAGCTTGAGATAAAAGCCATGTCGCATTGACATATGAAATGTCAAAGGGTGGATCTTTTCTCATGATCACCGCATCAAAATCTGACAATTTCAAGCACTCTGAAGTAATTTTTTTAAACCAAGCACCCGTATCTTGAATTAATTTAATTTGCGTGCAATTTGCTTGCACAAAAGAATTGAGTGCCTTTAAATCTTGAATTTGACTGTGCCAAACTTGATATCCAGCAGATTGGCAAACCTTCATCATGGCCAAGGTGCTATCTTTTTCAATCGCAAAACCTTCTAAAGGATCTGCGATAAAGAGAAGCTTTTTCATGACTTACTCTGCCTCAGGATCGGTGCGCTCAAGCTCTAATGAAGCAGCCAACAAGGCCAAGCGAGCAACCACACCGTACAAATAGAAGCGATTGGGCACAGCAACACCGGGCTTAGCTGCCACATCCGGAATTGAATTGTGTTCAAACGCCAATGGCACAAAATGCATGCCTGGTGCGTTCAGATTTTCATCTACGCCTCGACCTGTATGGACACGATAGAAGCCCCCCACCACATATCGATCCATCATATAGACCACTGGTTCAGCAACCGCCTCATTGATTTTTTCAAAGGTATACACACCCTCTTGAACCAATACATCGGCAACTTCTAAACCCTCTTTGACAACGCTCATCTTGTTGCGCTCTTTGCGATTTAGGTCCTTGACTTCGCTGGCGTCTTTAACGGTCATGATGCCCATGCCATAGGTACCCGCATCTGCTTTCACAATCACGTATGGTTTCTCTTTGATGCCATATTCTTTGTATTTACGAGTAATTTTTTTCAAAATGGCGTCAACGCTCTCTTGCAAACATTGCTCGCCAACGCGCTCATGAAAATCAATACCAGAACATTTTGTAAAAAATGGGTTGATCATCCAAGGATCAATGTCAATCACTTTGGCAAATTTTTTAGCGACATCTTCATACGCATCAAAGTGATTGGATTTGCGACGTACAGCCCAGCCAGCATGCAAGGGTGGCAAAAGATATTGTTCGTAAAGATTTTCTAGAATTTCTGGAATACCTCCAGAAAGATCATTGTTTAAAAGAATGGTGCAAGGATCAAAGTCCTTCAGGCCTAAGCGACGACCTTTCATACCAATTCTAGAGAGCGGTTCAAGAATCAAACGCTGACCGTCTGGCAAATCAATTGGTGTGGGCTTGGTGATTTCATCGGACAGAGTGCCCAAACGAACATTCAAACCAGTTTGTCTCAGTATTGAAGACAAACGTGCAACGTTTTGCAAATAAAAAACGTTGCGAGTGTGTTTTTCTGGAATCAGCAACAAATTCTTTGCATCTGGGCAAATTTTTTCAATCGCTGCCATCGCAGCTTGAACAGCCAAAGGCAACATTTCAGGAGAAAGGTTATTGAACCCACCCGGAAATAAATTTGTATCAACCGGAGCTAATTTAAAGCCAGCATTGCGCAAGTCTACTGAACAGTAGAAAGGAGGCGTGTGCTCTTGCCACTCAAGCCTAAACCAGCGCTCAATTGCAGGCGTTGCTTCTAAAACCTTTTGCTCTAACTCAAGCAAAGGACCATTCAGGGCAGTTATAAGATGAGGAACCATATTGTCATTCTAAGACAGATAAAAAAAGAGCGGGTTCTTCTGAAAGAAACCGCTCTTTAAATGTCCCTAAAAATCAGATTTTTAAGGTTTCTTGCACACTACATTTCACACAGATTTACGAATTACCTCATTAAGCCTCGTAGGCTGTTTCGCCATGAGACGTGATGTCCAAACCTTCACGCTCTGCGTCTTCTGGCACACGCAAGCCGATTACTAGGTCAACTACCTTGTAGGCGATGAATGAAACCACACCAGACCAAACAATCGTAGTTAACACAGCCTTCGCTTGTACCCAAACTTGACCAACGATTGAGTAATCAGCTGCAACAGCATTCGCCACGTAGTCGTAGATGCCAGTACCACCTAATGCAGGCGCAGCAAATACACCTGTTAATAGTGCACCAACAATACCACCTACACCGTGAACACCAAACACATCCAAGCTGTCATCAGCACCTAACATGCGCTTCAACCCAGTCACACCCCATAAGCAGAGGAAACCAGAGATCAAGCCGATGATGATCGCGCCCATTGGGCCAACAAAGCCTGCTGCGGGTGTTACTGCAACCAAACCTGCAACAGCACCGGATGCTGCACCCAACATTGATGGCTTGCCTTTACCAATCCATTCACCCAAAGTCCAGGTTAGAACTGCACCAGCTGTTGCCAAGAAAGTATTGGCAAATGCCATTGCTGCACCGCCTGAGGCTTCTAGAGCTGAACCAGCATTGAAACCAAACCAACCAAACCACAAGAGTGATGCACCGACCATGGTCAAAGTTAAGCTATGTGGCTTCATGGCTTCTTTACCGAAACCAATACGCTTGCCGATCACATAAGCACCCACCAAACCAGCGACCGCTGCGTTGATGTGAACCACTGTACCGCCAGCAAAGTCTAGAGCACCCATTTGGAACAACCAACCTGAAGCTGCTGTTGCTGCTTCTGCCGCTGCTGCATCTGTATATGCATCAGGACCAGGCCAGAACCAAACCATGTGAGCGATTGGTAAATAGCTGAATGTGAACCAAAGAACGATGAACAACAAAACTGCTGAGAACTTTGCACGTTCTGCGAACGCACCAATGATCAAACAGCAAGTAATCGTTGCAAATGCGCCTTGGAATGAGAAGAATGTGAACTCTGGAATAACCACACCTTTGCTGAACGTAGCTCCCATAGATTCTGGGGTCAATCCAGCCAAGAAGAGTCGATCAAATCCTCCAAAGAATGCGCCACCTGGTGTAAACGCAATACTGTATCCATAGATGGCCCACAAAACAGCCACTAAAGAGAAGATGACCATACATTGCATCAACACAGACAGCATGTTTTTGCTACGCACTAAACCACCGTAGAAAAGACCTAAACCTGGCAATGTCATGAGAATGACCAAAGCGGTACAAATCATGATCCAAGCAGTATCACCTTTGTTAGCAACAGGGGCTGGGGCTGCCGGAGCAGCAGGAGCAGCGCTGGCAGCAGCTGCAGCAGGAGCAGTCACCGCTGGCTTAGCTTCTTCAGCAGCATAGGCTGGTGAAGAAACGGCCATGGATACTGAACCCAATGTCAGGGCTGTTGCACAAGCTGCGAGTAGACGTTTCATCCAATGTGTCATTTTGATTCCTCGCTTAAAGAGCAGACTGACCGGTTTCACCGGTACGAATGCGGATAACTTGTTCAATTGGTGACACAAAAATCTTGCCATCACCAATCTTGCCGGTCTTTGCTGATTTCTCGATTGCTTCAATAGCACGTTCTACGATGCCATCATCCACAGCCGCTTCAATTTTTACCTTAGGTAAAAAATCAACAACGTACTCAGCACCGCGATACAACTCGGTGTGGCCCTTTTGTCGTCCAAAGCCTTTAACTTCAGTAACGGTAATACCTGAGACGCCTACTTCTGATAGCGCCTCACGTACTTCGTCAAGCTTGAAGGGCTTGATAATTGCCGTGATTAATTTCATAAGTTTCTCCGTGAGATCGCTGGATTAGAAAGCTTTGGTTAGAGATACTGCGAAGCCGTCTTTACCAACATTACTTGGGCCAGATCCAGAGGATGCACCGGATGCGTTTGTGTAAGCTTTCGTATCAGTTTTTAAATCATTAAAGAAATACTTAACGCCGAGAACATAACCATTTAAGTCGTACGCCAATCCAACACTGTAGTCTGCATATGAGAAATCGCCCGCCTCACTAGCTCTTGCTGATTCTTTATATTTTGTATAACCAGCATGCGCTGAGGCAACTAGCTTAGGCATGACCTCTTGGCTAAGCGTTAAATCATAGTAAACAGTACCTTTAGCACTCTTATTTGAGTCAACAGATGCAAAATAATTTTTGCTTGTTACATAGGATGTTTTAAATACTGCAGGACCATAACTTAAACCAACATAAACCTCTTCAGTATTTGATCTGTAATTTTGTGTAGAGCTTGGGTATTTATAAGCAATAGCTCCTACATCAACACCAATATCACCTACAGATGTTTTGTATCCGCCGTATAAATCGAGTTCTAATGAACCTGTTTCACTAGCTGCCCATTGAGAAACATTTGATCCCCATGTGCCGATGTACAAACCTGAGCTGTGGGCAACATCAAAACCGCCTTGTACAGCTGGGTCTAGATTATTTTGTGACAATCCACGGAAACGGTAGTCACTGGTGATACCAAAGTTTCCTGTTACGGCAAACTCTGGGGTTGCAGGAGCTGCAGCTTGAGCAAGCACAGCGCCAGAAGATAATGTTGCAGCAGTTGCTAGTGCGATTGCTGAGAGAGTTAAGTAAGTTTTCATATGTTGCACTCCTAATAAACAAACCAAGGGAAATTCCTT
>JALRCP010000061.1 GCA_023257325.1 Polynucleobacter sp.
CACTGCGGGATAACCGTCAGTGGGCTCATCGTATCCCAAGGCTAGTAACCCAGCCTGAGAAAAAATTAATACATTTTCTTAGGCAACATTTGGCTGCGAATACGCTTGTAATGGCGTTTAGCAGCAGCAGCCTTCAAGCGCTTGCGCTCAGCAGTTGGTTTCTCGTAGAACTCACGAGCACGCAACTCAGTCAAAAGACCGTTTTTCTCAATGGTGCGCTTGAAACGGCGCAATGCTACTTCAAATGGTTCGTTTTCGCGTAAGCGGATTGTTGTCATGCTGTAGTTCTCTAAAAAGATCTGAAAAAAGTCAGAAAAAACTGTAAAACGAGATTGTAGCACGGCAAAATACTGTCATGCGAGTACTTGGTATAGAAACTTCTTGTGATGAAACGGGTGTGGCCATGGTGGATACATCCCCCTGGGAGGCCGGAGAGCCTGCCGGCAAGGGCTTATTGGCCCAAGCTCTGTACTCTCAAATTGCCATGCACGTTGATTATGGGGGTGTGGTTCCAGAATTGGCGTCTAGAGACCACATCAAAAGAGTATTACCCCTTATAAATCAAGTACTTAATGAATCAAAAAGCTCTTTAAAAGAGATTGATGCGATTGCCTATACCCAAGGCCCGGGCTTGGCAGGCGCCTTGTTAGTTGGAGCTTCAGTCGCGAAAGGCTTGGCCTTGGCTTTGAATAAGCCCGTCTTAGGCATCCATCATTTAGAAGGCCACCTTTTATCCCCTCTTTTGGCCGAGCGGGCAAATATTCAGTTTCCATTTGTGGCTTTATTGGTCTCAGGAGGCCATACTCAGCTGATGAAAGTCACTGGGGTAGGTGAATATGAATTATTGGGCGAGACTTTGGATGATGCTGCAGGTGAGGCTTTTGATAAAACTGCCAAATTATTGGGATTAAGTTACCCAGGCGGACCCGCTGTGTCGGCATTGGCCGTCCAAGGAAATTCAGAAGCGCATCAATTTCCTCGCCCCATGAAACATTCTGGGGATTTGGATTTTTCATTTGCTGGTTTAAAAACAGCGGTGTTAACTCAAGTCAAAAAAATTCAATCCAGTCACGATTTAAGTGAATCAGAAAAAGCAGATATTGCCAAAGGTTTTGTGGATGCAATCGTTGAAGTATTGGTCAGCAAATCAATGGCAGCACTCAAACAAACTGGTTTGAAAACTTTGGTGGTGGCTGGCGGTGTTGGCGCCAATCAACAACTTCGAGCTTCATTAGAAGCAGCTTGTGTCAAACAAAGTTATGCCGTGCATTACCCACCGTTGCATTTATGTACCGACAACGGCGCCATGATTGCTTTTGCAGGCGCGATGCGCCTAAAGAAAAACCCCCAACTGGCTAGCAAAGATTGGGGGTTTGATGTTCGACCTAGGTGGCCCTTGGATCAATTAGTCTGATTGGATCAATGCGTAAGCGCTGTGGTTATGAATTGATTCAAAGTTTTCAGCCTCCACCACAAATGATTCAACTCTGGCATCTGACTTCAAACGAGCAGCCACGTCCCTCACCAAGTCTTCAACAAACTTAGGGTTGTCGTAAGCACGCTCAGTCACATATTTCTCATCAGGGCGCTTGAGTAAGCCCCACAATTCGCAAGAAGCTTCCGCCTCAGCGATTTTGACGAGTTCTTCAATGCTTAATTCAGCTTGGTCTTGCAAAGTGACATTCATCGTGACATGTGAGCGTTGATTGTGTGCACCATATTCAGAAATCTCTTTTGAACATGGACACAAACTGGTTACAGGAACAACGGCTTGCAATTGCAAATCGACTTTGATCTGATCCTTAACCTTTTTACCAACTGCCTTCCAAGTGACGTCATAATCCAACAAACTTTGCACACCCGATACAGGTGCTGTCTTGTTGATGAAGTGGGTGTACCTCAAAGAAATCTGGCCGGCTTCTGCTTCGAGCATGGGCAACATTTGGGTGACCATACCTCTCATGGTCGCCGCATTCAAAGGTGCATGCGACTCCTGAAGCAAAGCAATGAATCGAGACATGTGAGTGCCCTTTTTATCGCCTGGCAACAAAACGTCTAAATCAATCGTTGCAACGCTGGGCTGAACTCCAGCCTCAGTCTTCACCTGAATGGGGTGACGCACACCCCGAATGCCCACACGGTTGATCACAATATTTCGGTGATCAACGCTGGACTGAACATCTGGCATGTCAGATGTTTTCAAAAAGGAGGTGTTTATGTCGTTCATGGTCATATTGTCCTGCAATTTCAGGCGGCGTGCTTTTTATTGCTAATTCCCAGCTTAGAAACAATGGCTTTATGAATACCCTCAACGTCTAAACCACACTCCTTCATCAAGAGCGCATGATCACCATGATCTACAAAACGATCTGGCAAACCCAACATCAATGTTTGCACTTCAATCCCAGCCTCTGACAAAGCCTCTAGACAAGCACTACCCGCACCGCCTCCAAGAGCACCCTCTTCAAGAGTGACAATCAAGTCATGCTCCTTGGCCAATTGACACACCAAATCCACATCAAGTGGCTTAATGAAACGCATGTTTGCAACTGTGGCATCCAAAGTTTCTGCCACAGCCAATGCTGGATACAGCAAAGTACCAAATGCAAGAATTGCCACTTTGGATGGATGAAGCCCAGAGGTCTTTCTCCTAATCTCCCCCTTGCCCAAAGGTAATTCTTTTAACTCTTGGCTAGTTTCTTTACCCACTCCCGCACCGCGCGGGTATCGAACCGCTGAAGGATGATTTTGTTTGAATGCAGTGGTCAATAAATCACGGCACTCAGCTTCATCTGCTGGAGCCATCAGCAACATATTGGGAATGCAACGCAAATAAGGAATGTCGTAGGCACCTGCATGAGTGGCCCCATCCGCACCGACAAGACCAGATCGATCCAGAGCAAAGACCACAGGCAAATCCTGTAGAGCCACATCATGAATCAATTGATCGTAACCACGTTGCAAGAAGGTTGAATAGATTGCCACTACCGGCTTCAATCCTTCGCATGCCAAACCACCCGCAAACGTCACTGCATGTTGCTCGGCAATGCCCACATCAAAATAGCGTTCTGGGAAACGTCTTTCAAATTCCACCATGCCAGAACCTTCACGCATGGCTGGCGTAATTCCGACCAAACGTTTATCTGCTTGGGCCATATCGCATAGCCAGTCGCCAAACACTTGGGTAAAAGTTTTTTTAGTTGGTGATGTAGCCGCAGAGGCAATCCCTTGCGCAGGATCAAACTTGCCTGGGCCGTGATACAAAATAGGATCGGCTTCAGCCAATTTATACCCTTGACCTTTTTTGGTCACCACATGCAAAAATTGTGGGCCTTCACCCTCAAGCGCCAAACGTCTTACGTTTTGTAAAGTTGGCACCAATGAATCCAAATCATGACCATCAATGGGGCCAATGTAGTTAAAACCAAACTCTTCAAAGATTGTGCCTGGCACTACCATGCCTTTGGCATGCTCTTCTAAACGCTTTGCAAATTCTCTCAAGGGTGGCGCCATAGAAAGCACACTGTCTAAACCTTTTTTAGTGGCTGCGTAAAAACGGCCACTCATCAAACGAGCCAAGTAGCGATTCAGCGCCCCCACCGCAGGAGAAATAGACATGTCGTTGTCATTTAAAACCACCACCAATGGCAAATCTTTGTGAATGCCGCCATTGTTAAGAGCTTCAAAAGCCATACCGGCACTCATAGCACCGTCACCAATCACTGCCACTGCCACTCTTTTTTCACCTTGTGCACGTGCACCCAAGGCCATACCAATCGCTGCGGATATGCTGGTGGATGAATGCGCTGTACCGAAAGTGTCATACTCGCTTTCGGATCGACGAGGAAAACCTGAGATGCCTTGGTATTGACGCAAGGTGGCCATCGCTTCACGGCGCCCCGTCAAAATTTTATGTGGGTAACTCTGATGACCCACATCCCAAATTAAACGATCGTAAGGTGTCTGAAAAACGTAATGCAAGGCCACGGTTAACTCAACCGTCCCCAAATTAGAAGACAGATGACCCCCCGTTTTAGAAACAGAGTCGACCAAAAACTCACGCAATTCAGTCGCAAGTTTTGGAAGCTCATCGCGATTTAATTTTCTTAAATCGATGGGGCTATCAATGGTGTTGAGTAATTCCGTCATAAATAATGGGTACTGCCTGTATTAACTTTCTCTTTGAACCACTTTAATGGCGATTGCTCGCAGCAAATCAGCATTTTCGCCCCAAATGCTCAAGCTCGCCATGGCTTTTTCTTGTAATTCTCTCGCAAACACTTGCGCCGCCTCTAAACCCATTAAAGAAACAAAGGTGGGTTTATTGGCCGCAGCATCTTTGCCAGCGGTTTTACCCAAGGTTTGACTGTCGGCAGTGGCATCCAAAATATCATCTACAACTTGGAAAGCCAAGCCCAAGGAATGGGCAAATTGATCCAAAGATTGTTGCTCTTGTTCATTTAAATCAATCGTGATTGAACCAATTTTGACCGCCGCCCTCAAAAGCGCCCCCGTCTTTAATTGATGCATATGCTCAAGCTGCTCTCGACCAAGAGGCTTACCCACACTTTCTAAGTCGATGGCTTGACCTTCAGCCATCCCCAGAACACCCCCGGCACGACTCAAGACTTCAATGATGGTCACTTTTTGCTGAGCATTTAAATTACTTTTTGCAATTAAGTTAAATGCCATTGTTTGAAGCGCATCGCCTACCAGCAATGCGGTGGCTTCATCAAAAGCTTTATGAACAGTCGCACGACCTCGTCGCAAATCATCGTCGTCCATGCAAGGTAAATCGTCATGAACCAAAGAATATGTATGAAACAACTCAATGCTCACCGCACAGTCATCCAACCCAGGTATCTGATTGAGTTCTTTACCTGACAAAGCAGCGACAGCGTAAATTAATAGGGGTCTAATGCGCTTACCACCCCCCATTGCTGCGTAGCGCATCGCCTTGGCCAAACTAGACGAACCCGCTGGTTGCATCTCATCAAATACCTTCACCATGGCTGTATCCACCCGCTTCGCAGCCAGTGATAGCCACTTAGAATGGGCATCCGTGATGGTGTGCGCTTCTTTCAACATTAAGCTTGAAATACCTTCACCTGTTGCTCAACCTGCTCCAAAACTTGCTGGCAGTGCTTGAGTAGCTCAGCACCACGTTGATATGCCTTCAAAGTATCTTCAAGACTTAACTTGCCCGACTCCATTTTGGCAATCAAACCCTCGAGTTCAGCCACAGCCTCTTCGTAACGCAGACTCAGGTTCAAATCAGAAACATCGGCGACTGACTTTTTAGGCATAAAAATCCTCTTTATTTGACGAAAAACAATTCACAGAGAGATTTTAAGGCTTTAGAGACGGTTATAATCTTTTTCCCTTTCCAATATCGACCTGTCGATGGTTGGATTGGTTGTTCCGCTTAGCTTCGGCTGACTTTTTTTCGGGGGTGGGAAGAATGACTAATCTAGCTACCGCGCAGCACCTTGCGCCGTCCAAGCTACAACTGCCAGTGTCGGCATATTTTGATGCCGAGCTGTATCAACGTGAAATCGAGCTGCTATTTAAGCAGGGGCCCGGCTATGTCGGCCACGAACTCATGGTTCCAGAGATCGGCGACTATCAGACACTCAGTGCTGAAAATGAAGGTCGCGTTTTAGTTAAAAATCAACAAGGCATTGAGTTACTCTCAAATGTTTGCCGACATCGTCAAGCAATCATGCTTAACGGTAAAGGTCATGTTGAACAAATTGTGTGTCCTTTGCATCGCTGGACGTATCAAACGGATGGCACCTTATTAGGCGCCCCTCATTTTGATGAGCAACCTTGCCTTAATTTAGGAAAGAGCCCTTTGCAAAATTGGCAAGGGCTTTTATTTGAGGGGCCACGTGATGTCCATACTGATCTCAAAAACATGGGCGTAGCCAAAGAATTAGATTTTTCAGGTTACATGCTTGATCACATTGAAGTGCATGAATGCAACTACAACTGGAAAACCTTCATTGAGGTTTACTTAGAGGACTATCACGTTGAACCATTCCACCCCGGTTTAGGGAAATTTGTATCTTGTGAAGATTTGGCTTGGCAATTTGGTGATTGGTACAGCGTTCAAACAGTGGGGCTGAATAATCAACTCAAGCAAGCCGGCTCTCCAACCTATCAGCGCTGGCATGAAGCAGTCCTTCGACATCATCAAGGTCAAATGCCTAAACATGGCGCCATTTGGTTAACGTACTACCCGAACATCATGGTTGAGTGGTATCCAGGCGTTCTTTGTGTTTCAACATTGCAACCCATGGGTGTAGATAAAACTAGAAACATTGTTGAGTTTTACTATCCAGAGGAATTGGCTTTGTTTGAGCGCGAATACATCGAAGCAGAAAGAGCTGCCTACATGGAAACCTGCATCGAGGATGATGAAATTGCTGAACGCATGGATGCAGGCCGCAAAGCCTTAATGCTTCGCGGCGTGAATGAGGTAGGCCCTTATCAAAGCCCCATGGAAGATGGCATGCAGCACTTCCACGAATGGTACAGAAACGCCATGTCATTGAAATAAAGGATTGCTGATGTTACTGATTGAAGCGACACAACTCAAAAATCTCCTAGACGCTCACGAAGATTTTTTACTATTCGACTGTCGCTTTGATCTGCTCAACTCCGATTTAGGAAGGGCTTCTTTCTTAGAAGCTCACATCCCATCTGCGGTCTACGTTCATGTCGACCATGATTTGTCCAGTGAAAAAAATGGGCAGAATGGTAGGCACCCCCTACCATCCATTGAGCAATGGCAAAAAACTTGCCAATCCTTGGGCATTCAAGCTGATCGCAAGATTGTTTTATATGACAATCAATCAGGCATGTACGCTGTGCGCATGTGGTGGATGTTGCGTGCCACAGGTCATCAAAATGTTTCAATCCTCAATGGTGGTTTTGCTACTTGGGTGGCGGCAGGTTTTACAGTTGAGCAAACTGACAATCCTCGAGTGCCCACCGCATCTAGTGGAGCATGGCCAAGAACTTATGCCAATGTCTTTTTGACAAGCGACATTCTTTCTAATTTAAGCTCCAAAACCTATACGGTTTTAGATGCTCGCTCCCCTGATCGTTTTCGTGGTGAAAATGAAACCCTTGACCCCGTGGGGGGTCACATCCCTGGTGCACTGAATCGCTTCTTTAAAGACAATTTGGGTTCAGATGGCAAGTTCAAATCAGCGGATGTCTTGAAGCAGGAATTTAAAGCCATCATCAAAGACATACCGAGCGAAAAAATCATTCATCAATGTGGCTCAGGCATCACTGCCTGCCACAACATGTTTGCAATGGAATTAGCCGGGCTACACAGTTCTGCCATTTACCCGGGCAGCTGGAGCGAATGGTGCGCCAACAGCACTCGCCCGATAGAAAAGTAAGCTAATTGCTCTGATTAATGATTGTGTCCCCAGTGGCCCAATTCAGAAATAAATAGCACCAAGACCACCCCTAGAGCAATCAATAGAACCTGCTCAAGAGATTCTTTGAGCTTGGGTCTTCTGTGCATTTGAGGCATGAGGTCGCTCACAGCGATGTAAATAAAACTACTCGATGCCAAGACAATCACATAAGGAATCAATGCTTCGGTTTGATCCAAAAAGAAGTATCCCAACACACCACCCAAAACAGCCATCATGCTGGAGAGAAAGTTATAGACCAAGGCCCTGGCTTTTGTAAAACCAGCGTTCAGTAAAACAATGAAGTCGCCGACCTCTTGAGGAATTTCATGCAAGGCAATCGCCACAGCAGTTAATACGCCAATATGTGGATCCACCAAAAATGCCGCGGCAATCAAAATGCCATCAGCAAAGTTGTGTAAACCATCACCTAACAAAATAACCCAACCACTCTTACCGGCAGACTCTGCGTCATGACCGTGATGGTGTCCATGACCATCGTGCTCATGATGGTGAGAATGTCTTAGTAAGGCTGCTTTTTCTAAAACAAAAAAGCCCAGTAAACCGACTAACAAAGTAATGAATAAAGAAGGGATATCCACCGCTGGAGTTGTAAAAGCTTCCGGCAATGAATGCAATAAAGCGGTGGCTAACAATACCCCGACAGACAAGCTCACCATCTTATCGACCATGCGGGACAAAATGGTGAGTGACAAACTAGCGGCTGCAGCGATACTTAAGATTCCGGCTACCGTAGTAGCCAGAATGATCCAAAACAAGGTCATACCACTCCTTGCTGCTTAAACCAATCCAAACATCTCTCCCAGCCATCTTTGGCAGGGCCTTCACGATAGGTTGCACGATAGTCCGCATGGAAGGCATGAGGAGCATCAGGATAAATCACGAATTGAGAAATTTGAGCGGCCTTGTTGTCTTTGGCAGCAGCCAAAGCTTTTTTCATTTGATCCACGCTCTCAAGTGAGATGCCTGTATCGGCGGCTCCATAAAGACCCAATACAGGGGCTTTCATTTGAGCGGCTAAGTCGACTGGGTGAAGTGGATTGTTTGGTGTTTTATCCCCAATCACGCGACCATACCAAGCGACCCCTGCGCGCATTTGCGGAATTTGTGCACAAGCCAACCAAGTGATACGACCACCCCAACAGAAACCAGTGATACCGATTCGCTTCACATCACCGCCATTTTTACCCGCCCATGCAATACCCGCTTGAAGATCCGCCATGACTTGTTCATCGGAAGTTTTACCAACAATCTCTTTGAGGATTTCTGCCATGGTTCCCAAAGTATTGGGATCACCAGCCCTCACAAATAATTCTGGCGCAATGGCCATGTAGCCCATCTTGGCAAAACGTCTGGCCACATCGGCAATGTATTCATGAACACCAAAAATTTCACTGATCACAAAAACAACCGGCAACGGTTTCTTGGCAGAATTTTTAGGCCTAGCCACATAAGCGGGAACATCAAAACCCTTTGACTGAAAACTTACCTCTTCTGCTTCAATGCCATCAAAGTTTGTTTTGATGGCTTGGGCCATCACCGGCTCAGCCGCAGCCACATATCCAACACCCATGGTTGCAATCGCACCCGTTTTTAAAAAATCACGGCGAGTTGTTCCAGAAGGATTAAGCAATGATTGCGCTTCTTTGATTAAATTTTTATCCATACCTATCTCCTTTTCATTGTTTTTCGCTACAACTTAATGAGCTTCTTCCCAATTAGAACCCACACCGACTTCAACTAATAAAGGTACTTTTAACTTTGCAACACCCGTCATCAACTGAGGCAGATGTTCCTGAACAAAGGCCAGCTCACTTTGGGGAACTTCTAATACCAGTTCATCATGCACCTGCAAAAGCATACTAGTTTCTAAGTGATTTTGCTCTATCCAACGCTGAACAGCAATCATGGCCAATTTAATCAAGTCGGCTGCTGTCCCTTGCATGGGGGCATTGATTGCAGCTCGTTCGGCACCCTGGCGACGCATACCGTTATTGCTTCTAATTTCTGGCAACCACAAACGTCGGCCGAAAACAGTTTCAACATATCCTCTTTCCTTCGCCTGAACACGAGTTTGAGCCATGTAATCGGCCACCCCAGGATATCTGGCAAAGTAAGTATCAATGTACTGCTGAGCTGCTGAACGCTCAATCCCCAAGTTACTGGCTAAACCAAACGCACTCATGCCATAAATCAGTCCAAAGTTAATCACCTTGGCATACCGTCTTTGTTCTGAGCTTACTTGGTTTAAATCAACATGAAACATTTCAGCAGCAGTCGCTTTATGAATATCTTCTCCGGCGGCAAAAGCTTTTAACAAACTCTCATCTTCTGCAATGTGCGCCATGATGCGCAATTCAATTTGAGAGTAATCGGCCGAAACCATGACAGACCCGGGTTTGGCCACAAAAGCCTCGCGAATTTTTCGCCCCTCTTCGGTTCTCACCGGGATATTTTGTAAATTCGGATCACTAGAAGCCAAGCGTCCAGTGACAGCGACTGCTTGAGAGTAACTGGTATGAACTCGGCCAGTTTTGGGATTCACCATGCGCGGTAATTTTTCAATATAGGTGGATTGCAATTTGGCCAAACCGCGATAATCCAAAATACGTGCTGGCAAGGGATAGTTCTCAGCCAACTTTTGCAATACCTCTTCGTCCGTGGACGGCGCCCCCGAGGGCGTCTTCTTGATAATGGGTAGCTCTAATTTGCCAAAGAGGATTTCTCCAATTTGTTTGGGCGATTGAATATTGAATGGCTGGCCTGCCAACTCATGGATCTGTTTTTCCAAATCGAGTAATCGCTGCCCCACCATTTGCCCTTGGCTCGACAACTTTGCAGAATCAATCAAAATACCATTGCGCTCCATCACAGCCAAAGCATGCATGGCTGGCATTTCAATGTCTTGATAAATGGTCAACAGCTTTTTATCAGCCTCAATCGCAGGGTACATGGCATGATGGAGTCTTAAAGTGATGTCTGCATCTTCAGCGGCATACTGAGTCGCAGTTTCAAGATTGACCTGATCAAAAGTAATTTGATGAGCCCCCTTGCCGCATACCTCTTCGTAAGCAATCGTCTTCTCACCCAAATGTCTGGTGGCCAAGCTATCCATGTCATGACTAAGATGTGACTCCAAGACATAAGATTGCAGCAAGGTGTCATGCGCGATGCCTCGCAACTGAATGCCACAATTATTCAAAATATGAATGTCATATTTGAGATTCTGTCCTAGCTTTAAATGCTGTTCACTTTCAAGCCAAGGCTTTAATTTTGAAAGCACCCAACTTTTATCCAATTGCTCTTCATTGGTGGTGTGCGCCAAAGGGATATAACAAGCCTCCCCCACCTCAACCGCCAAAGAAATACCGACCAAGTCAACTCTCATGGCATCTAAGCCGGTTGTTTCAGTGTCGACACAGGTCAACTTAGCCGCTTCAATTTTTTGAATCCAACGATCCAGTTCAGCTTCAGTTTGAACACAAGAGTAACGACGTTCAATCACTTGACTGGACCTTTCGGCCACAAATCCAAATAAATCAGGGGTGGTCACATTCGTCGGCGCCACCGTTTTTTCTGCAACTTCGGCCTTGCCTATGGGGGCATCCTTGGAAATACCTTGCTGGCGATCCAATGAAAGCCGTTGCGGGGCTGAACCGTCTCAGCGTCCGGCACATCACCGAGGCAATCGAGGCTATGGCAAAGAGGAGCGCAAATTGATCCATCCGCGCACACCACCGAACCGCATTGTCGGCCGCACTCGCGGCTTCAAGTCTCGCGTTATTCGCAAATTC
>JALRCP010000100.1 GCA_023257325.1 Polynucleobacter sp.
AATGTCCCTGGGTTAATACTAGCCATCTCATCACGACTATTTAATTGGCTTTTATATTGATCAGCTGTTCTAACTGAAGATGAAAAAGAGTTGGGGGTGGTCTTGGTTGATATTGGTGGCGGCACCACTGATATTGCCATCTTTAGCCAAGGGGCCATTCGTCACACCGCTGTGATTCCAATTGCAGGCGATCAAATTACCAATGACATTGCCATGGCACTACGCACGCCAACGATTGAAGCGGAAGACTTGAAGATTCATTTTGGCATTGCACGTCAAAGTATGGCCAACCCCAATGAAACCATTGAAGTTCCAGGTGTGGGAGAGCGTGAGGCTCGATCAATGTCACGTCAAGCCTTGGCAGCTGTGATTGAGCCGCGGGTTGAAGAGTTATTGAGTTTGGTGCGTCAAGTGGTGCGTGATTCAGGCATGGAGAACTTGGTGTCTTCAGGCGTTGTATTAACAGGCGGCACTTCTTTGATGCCAGGTGTGGTGGAGTTGGCAGAAGAAGTTTTTGCTAAACCCGCACGTGTCGGTGTTCCTGAATACAAAGGTCATTTGAGTGAGATTTTAAGAAGCCCACGTTACTCAACGGGTCTCGGTTTATTGATGGAAGGGCGCGTGCAATTGGTTCGTGGTCGTCGCATTGCTCAGTCCGGCACTGTGCAAAACATCATGGCTCGCATGCGTGAATGGTTTATGGGGAATTTTTAGTATTTAAAAAAGTTTTGAAGTTTTATTTTGTCGTCGTCAACCGTAGTTAAAAGGAGGTAGTATGGAATTTGAAATGTTAGATACAGAACCGGCGGGTAAGACCATTATTAAAGTGGTCGGCGTGGGCGGTGCAGGCGGTAACGCTGTGCAGCACATGATTCGTCGTGGTGTACAAGGTGTTGAGTTCATTTGCATGAACACCGATGCAGGTGCGCTTCAACGTTCAAAAGCAGGTCTCAATATTCAGTTGGGAGCCACAGGTTTAGGTGCTGGTGCCAAACCTGAAGTAGGTGCTTCTTCTGCCATTGAAGCCAAAGCTCGCATTGCAGATGCTTTGCAAGGCGCTCACATGGTCTTCATTACAGCAGGTATGGGTGGCGGTACAGGGACAGGTGCAGGTCCAATCGTGGCTCAAGTTGCCAAAGAAATGGGCATCTTGACCGTGGGTGTGATTAGTAAGCCATTTGACTTTGAAGGCGCTAAGCGTGCAAAGGTCGCTGAAGCAGGTGCTCATGAACTTGAAAATTATGTGGATTCATTGATTGTGGTTCTCAATGAGAAGCTATTTGAAGTCATGGGTGAAGATGCAGAGATGGACAAGGCCTTTGGTTGTGCGGATGATGTTTTGCACAATGCGGTTGCAGGTATTGCAGAAATCATCAATGAGCAAGGTCTCATCAACGTTGACTTTGAAGATGTGAAAACTGTGATGAGTGAGCAAGGTAAGGCCATGATGGGTACAGCCACTGTGTCTGGAATGGATCGTGCTCGCTTGGCTGCTGAAGCAGCGGTTGCATCACCATTGTTAGAAGGCGTTGATCTTTCAGGTGCTCGTGGTGTCTTGGTGAATATCACTGCAAGTCGCTCACTCAAGCTATCAGAAACACGTGAAGTGATGGGCGCAATTCGTGGCTATGCTGCGGATGATGCCACTGTGATCTTTGGTACTGTTTACGATGAAAGTTTGGGTGATGCTTTGCGCGTGACAGTTGTAGCGACTGGTTTGAACGGTGGCAAGCGCAAAGAAAAACAACCCGAAGTGATTTGGCGTAACACTCAAGCAACAGGTACTTACGATGCTGCTCCAACCATGGCTGATTTAAGTACTTTTGCTCCGCAAAGTGCAACGGCGACCATGGCGATGGCGAACGCTGCGGCAACACCTGCTCCAGCGATGCCAGTTAGCTCAGCCAGTGACTACGCTAAATATGATGTACCTAAAGTCTTTCGAAGCAATCGCGAAGCGAATGAACCTCGTTTGGGGGCCAATAGTTCGCCTGAAGCGCAAGCGATGATGGACAAAGGGGCTGATTACTACGATATTCCTGCTTTTTTACGCAAACAAGCTGATTAAGAATACCGAGTAATTAGAGAAAATCTATAAAAAACAATGGCATATGGATGCCGATGGTGACGCGCCTCCTGCGAAATGACGACGCATGCGATACCATCGGTATTCCGGCAAAAGAAATGCCAACAATTGCTATTAGTATTTAGTTTCAACAATAGCCTTAATTTAAATGGAGACAATAATGATTGCTGTAGGACAACAACTGCCAAACGCCACCATTCATGAGTTTTTAGAAGTGGCGACTGAAGGGTGTTCAGTGGGCCCCAATGCTTTTGAAGTGAGTAAATTGACAGCGGGTAAAAAGATTGTGATTTTTGGTTTGCCGGGTGCATTCACCCCCACTTGTTCAGCACAACACGTGCCTGGATATCTTGCTCAATACGATGCGATTAAAGCCAAGGGTGTGGATGAGATCTGGTGTCTTTCTGTGAATGACGCCTTTGTAATGGGTGCATGGGGTAAAGACCAAAAAGTGAATGGAAAAATTCGCATGATGGCGGACGGCGCTGCTGAGTTGACTAAAAAATTAGGTTTGGAATTTGATTTGACGGCTCGCGGTATGGGTATTCGTTCACAACGTTATTTGATGATTGTCGATAACGGCGTGGTCAAGCATTTAGCCGTTGAAGCTGCGGGTAAATTTGAAGTCAGTGATGCTGCTTCAGCATTGAAAGCTCTCTAATTAGAGAATCAATTAACTACATGATGTTAAAACAACGCACCATTGCAGCCCCAGTAAAAACCGTTGGTATTGGTTTGCACACGGGCCGCAAGGTGACGTTGAAATTAATTCCAGCACCGATGAACACGGGCATTGTGTTTCATCGGGTTGACCTTCCGAATGCACCTAGCATCAAGGCTGATGCATTGGCAGTCACTGATACTCGGCTAGCCACTGTTTTGCAAAATGGAGATGCACGAGTTTCAACGGTGGAACATTTGCTCTCAGGATGCGCAGGATTAGGCATTGATAATTTAATCATTGAATTAGATTGTGAAGAAGTGCCTATCATGGATGGCAGTGCCGCTTCATTCTTATTTTTAATTGAATCTGCTGGCTTACAAGAGCAAGAAGCTCCTAGACAATTCATTGTGATTAAAAAGCCAGTAGAAATCAGAGAGTCTGGCAAGTTAGCTCGTCTTGAACCATTTGATGGTTATAAATTAGATTTCACCATTGATTTCAAGCACCCAGCGGTCGATAAAACTGGTCAGAGACACACCATTGATTTTGCAGATAGCACCTATGCCAGAGAAATTGGCCGTGCCAGAACATTTGGCTTTGCACATGAGGTTGAAGCCCTTCGTGAAATGGGTTTGGCGCGCGGTGGTAGTTTAGACAATGCGATTGTGTTGGATGAGCACCGTATTTTGAATAACGAAGAATTACGTTATGACGATGAGTTCGTTCGTCATAAGATTTTGGATGCCATCGGCGACCTATATTTGGCGGGTCATCCGATTGTGGGAGCTTATATCGCTGAAAAGTCGGGCCACGCTTTGAATAATGCGCTTTTACGGGCATTGTTTGCTGACCCCAGCAATTACGAAATCAGATCATTTGAAGAGGCTGAGGCTCCCAAAGCCTACCAACAGTCTGAAAAACCATTATTTGCTTAATTTTTAAGCAAATAATCGAGTGATTGATTCAGTCAATTAGTCAAAATATAGACAACAGATTTCAAAAAGCTATTTTTTCCTGTTTTTGAGTAATTTTTCAACCGCTGCTCTCAACGGGGAATCTGTTTCAAGTTTTTCAAGCAAGCCAGACCATGATTTTTCCGCTTCTGGCCCAAAAACAGGGGGGGTAGAGCTGGTTGGCGTCGATTTTGGGGCCTGAATGCCTATTCCGCCGGGAGCTTGTTTGATGGTAATCAATTGAACCGCCCAGCCCTGTTTTTGGAGATTTAGCAAAATAGTTGGGAGTTTTTGTTGTAAGCGACTGGCCACCGCCGCATTGGCAACCAGCAGCTTTAATTCACCCGTCGACTCAGAGAAGCTACTTACATTGACCCATTCAGTGGCCTGCGCAAGCCCATTTTGATTGAGGCAGAGGCTAAAAGCTTGTTGTAAAACCAAGTTCTTTTCGGCTCTTAGGAGTACTTCACCCAAAGGACTATTTTTTTCAATGCAATTCAATGCCTCGCGGGCATTCGCAGATGTCCGTCTGGATGCTAAACTTTGAGGCTTAAATTTCCTCGCAAAAGTCATGGTCACAGGTCTTCTTAAGAAAATATTTGGCAGTCGAA
>JALRCP010000101.1 GCA_023257325.1 Polynucleobacter sp.
AACTGGCCTCCTGCTGGTCTTGAGAAATAATAGAAAGGAAGAGCCACCATGCGTCACGGAAACGGACTTCGTAAATTAAATCGTACATCCTCACATCGCTTAGCGATGTTACGCAACATGTCTAATTCATTGTTGCAACATGAGGTTATTAAAACAACTTTGCCTAAAGCTAAAGAATTGCGTCGTGTAGTTGAGCCGCTTATCACTTTGGGTAAAAAAGACAATTTGGCCAACCGTCGTTTGGCATTTGACCGTCTTCGTGATCGCGAAATGGTGACTAAGCTTTTTACTGAGCTAGGTCCACGTTACGCAGCGCGTCCAGGTGGTTACTTGCGCATTCTTAAGTTTGGATTCCGCGTTGGTGACAATGCGCCAATGGCTTTAGTAGAGCTTTTGGATCGTCCTGAAGTTGCTGAAGAAGCCCCAAAATCTGAATAAGTTTCATCAGATATCGGAAAAGCCTGGTTTTTGCCAGGCTTTTTTGTTTGGAAGATAATAAGAATCATGTCTTACTACTTGGTCATTACCACGGTTGCAAAGCCAAGCGATGCAGAAAGGCTCGCTAATCAAGCCTTGGAACTGCGCTTAGCCGCTTGTGTTCAAGTACAAGCGGCTGGCACTTCGTTTTACGAGTGGCAAGGCAAGAATGAGACAGCAACAGAGCACCCGCTGCACTTTAAAACAAATCAACTGAGGAAAGATGAATTAATCAAATTCATTAAAGATCATCATCCTTATGATTTGCCTGAAATCATTGCCATTGAAATTCAGGGCATTGATGTTGATTATGCAAAATGGTTAGATGCACAAACGAGTCGCAATGATTAAAAAAATATTAGCCTGCATTGTCTTTATATTATTGCCGATAGGTTTGCAGGCACAAAATTTTTTAACGCCTGAAGAAGCCTTCAAGGTTGAAGCTGAGTATGCTTCATCACAAGAAATATTTTTTTCTGTTAAGCCAGCAAAAGGCTATTACGTTTACAAAGAATCCATCAAATTCAAGGTCTCGCAATCAGTGGGGAATGTTTCTTTGGGGGCTGCAATACTGCCACCAGGAAAAATTAAGTTTGATGAAAATTTCGGTAAAGAGCTAGAGACTTATCCGCAAGAGTTTGGAGTCACCCTGCCTTTGCAAAATAACCAAAAAGCAGGTGGGTTGGTAGTGATCATGGAGTTGCAAGGATGCGCCGATAAAGGAGTGTGCTATCCACCCATGGAGCTGTCATTTACCTTGGCTGGCTTGCAAACGGTTGTTAAAGGGGTGGTGCTTGAAGAGCCTGATTTCGTGGATGGAGCTTCAAAACAAACTCCCGGTATATCGGCACTTTGGGGTGCGCGAGATGATGCTGGCCAGTTAGCCACACTGCTTAAAAATATTTCCCCGTGGGTTTTGTTTATCGCCTTTTTTATTTTGGGCTTGGCAATGGCTTTAACGCCTTGTGTTTTGCCGATGTTACCGATTATGTCCAGTGTGATTTTTGGATCAAAAAATAATCAACATCAAGATGTTTCAAAGTTGCGGTCAACGGTGTTGGCCTCATCTTATGTATTGGGTATGGCTTTGATGTACAGCGTTGCTGGCATGATTACAGCTGCACTTGGCGCCAACATTCAGGCATGGCTGCAAAACCCTTGGATATTGGGAACATTCGCACTTTTATTGCTCGCATTGGCCGCCAGCTTATTTGGTTTTTATGAGTTACGTCTGCCACATGCGTGGAATAACAAAATGGATGCAATAGCTGGCAAGCAAGAGGGAGGTAGTATTGGGGGAGCATTTTTGCTGGGAGCAATTTCTACACTGATTGCAAGCCCATGTGTCACAGCACCCTTGGCAGGAGTCTTGGCTTTCATAGCGCAAACCGGTTCTATCCCATTGGGCGGTTTCTTATTATTTGTGATGGCCTTGGGGATGGGTTTGCCTTTGATGCTCTTAGCCATTGGTGCAAGAGGAATCATTCCCAAGGCTGGCGCTTGGATGACCATGGTGCAAAAAATATTTGGCGCATTGTTGGTCGCATTGGCCATTTGGGTTGCACTACCGATTTTCTCAAGTAGCTCAACCACTTCAAATGAGACCAGTCATCGACTTGAATCCGGTATTGTGTTTGAAAGAGTATCTTCGTTGGCGCAGCTTGAAAGCAAACTCAAAGAAGCCAAGTCCAAGGGGCAACCTGTATTGCTTGATTTTTATGCAGACTGGTGCGTCACTTGCAAAGAAATGGAGCTTTTGACTTTTAGCGATGATAAAGTCAAGGCAGCTTTAACCAGATACCAATTGATTCAAGTTGATGTAACAAAAAACACTTCGGAGCATCGTGTCATTTTGAAAAAATATGAGTTATTTGGTCCTCCAGCCATACTATTGTTTGATGCTGGTGGCGAGGAACAGCTCTCTAGGAGAGTGATTGGTTTTATGAAACCAGATCGCTTCCTAGAGCGTCTTCAATGACATTTATTGAGACTTGCTCAAAAGACGAGCAGCGTCTCTTGCAAAATACGTCAGAATGCCATCGGCGCCAGCGCGTTTAAATGCCATTAATGATTCCATCATTACCGCTTCACCGTCAATCCACCCATTCTGAGCAGCTGCTTTAATCATGGCGTATTCGCCACTGACCTGATATGCAAATGTTGGATGACCTAATTCATCTTTAACTCGACGAACAATGTCTAAGTATGGCATCCCTGGCTTTACCATGACCATGTCGGCGCCTTCCTCAATATCTAAAGCAACTTCACGAAGCGCCTCGTCAGAATTCGCTGGGTCCATTTGATAAGTTTTTTTATTACCTTTTCCGAGATTGCCTGCCGAACCTACAGCATCTCTGAATGGACCATAAAACGCAGAGGCGTATTTAGCTGAATATGCCATGATTAATGTGTGTATGAATCCGTGAGCTTCAAGTGCATCACGAATTGCACCAATGCGACCATCCATCATGTCTGATGGAGCCACCATATCAACACCTGCTTGAGCATGGGTTAAAGCTTGTTTAGTTAGTGCTTCAACCGTGACATCATTCAATACATAGCCATTTTCATCAATGATGCCATCTTGACCGTGGCTTGTATAAGGATCTAGCGCAATGTCAGTCATGATTCCTAAATCAGGGCAATGTTTTTTAAGTTCCTTCACAGCCATTGGAATTAAGCCATTGGGGTTGAATGCCTCTTGACCATCCGGACTTTTTAATTCATTGCTGATTACCGGAAACAAGGCCATGACTGGAATGCCTAACTTCACGCACTCCTGCGCAATCGGAATCAATAAATCTAAAGAAACGCGACTGACGCCAGGCATTGATTGAACTTCTTCTTGGCGATTTTTGCCTTCTAGTAAAAAGACCGGGTAAATCAAGTCCTTTGCTGAAAGTTGATGTTCTTGAACAAGTCGACGAGACCAATCGGTTCTTCTTAATCGACGTGGGCGGTGAAAAAGTTGCATATAAAACCTTATTTATGATGAAAGTTGGGGTTTTAGATTTTTAGAAACACGATTTTCATTGCTGGTGTGCGCGCTTGACGCTTCAATACCCAGCCACCCTGATACTAAGGCGTCCGCCTCAACAAGTCCAATGCGCTTGGTGCTGGAAAACAGTTGTGCGGTGTAGGGCCCATGCGGGTTGAGTTCTTTGAGCTTATTTTGAAGCTTTTTCAGGGCCAAACGGCTCTCAGATTGATTCAATTTGTCACATTTGGTCAATAAGACATGAATAGGCCTTCCGGTTGGGCTAAACCATTCAATCATTTGCTGGTCTAAATCAGTCATTCCTCGGCGCGAATCCATGATCAAAACCATGCCCTTTAGATTGGGTCTGGTTTGCAGATAAGTTGACAGCAAATTGTTCCAATGGGTTCGAGTTTTAAAGTCCACCTGGGCGTAACCATACCCTGGTAAATCAACTAAATTCGCTAAATTGGTCTTATCTTTCGTTAAAATACCGAAAAAGTTGATATGTTGCGTTCTTCCTGGTG
>JALRCP010000048.1 GCA_023257325.1 Polynucleobacter sp.
ATTTATTTAAAAATAAACAACTATTTTAAATAAATAAAGGATTTATTAATAATGATATATATCTAATTATTATAATTTTTATTATTTACTTATATATTTAATAAAAACTGATACTTATGAGGGATTTATAGAATTTATAAAGTTATAAATGTTTAGCGTGGATCATTGATCGATTTAAAGGTTTAATTTTAGGTAAACGCTCTTTTTTTGCCTGAGCCAACTCCCATTGCATTTGCATGTTGAGCCAATAATCAGGGGTCGTACCTAACCAAGTGGCCAGGCGAATCGCCATCGTTGCAGAAATGCCGGATCGGGCATTTAAGATTTTTGACAGCGTCAAGCGACTCACCGCTAAAGTTTTTGCCACTTGTCCAATCGTCATATCGTTTGGAATGTATTCTTTAAGAACCTCTCCAGGGTGAGCTGGATTGAACATCTTAGTCATTTACTTGCCCCTCATCAGTGATAGTCTAGGTAATTCACCAAATAAACGTCTTCATCCATCAACATAAATGTGATTCTCCAATTACCATTGACTGTCAAAGACCAATGTTTCTTTAAATCGCCTTTTAAAGCATGAAGATTCCAAGCGGGCACATTCAAATCTTTGACATCCTTGGCTACGTTCAAGGCGGTCAACAAAATTCTCAATTTGGCGGCATGATGTGGACAAATACCCTTTGTACTTCCAGTAAGAAAAAAATCACTTAAACCCTTGTGCTTAATGGATCGAATCATTTGTATTATGTATATATACAGTATACATGTCAAGAGGGTCATACATGACCTATGTTCACATGTCAGTTTTTGAAAAATTTGGCTAGACCTGAAGAATACTTCACCACCAAGACTCATCTGAAAGGATGCCCATGAACACATGGGGGATATTGACTCTTCACCTCACAACAAAAAAATATTTTTGCGCTTAGCTTGCTAACAATTAGGAATAAACAGTAATTAGTAATGTGCCAGCAAGTAAAAACGCTGATGATGACTTTTTTTAATAAATATACATAAAAAATATTGAGGGTCTTTATGAAAAAGTTATTTATTTTTGGCATCAGCTTGTTTGCTAGCCAACTGGTGTTTGCTCAAGCAGCCACCATTGCACCAGGAACCCCTTTAGAAATTTTCAAAGGTAAAAAAGAAGTGGTAGTTCAGACCAGTCAAGGTCCAGTCACCATCAATCGCGTGATGACGACTTGCGCTAAAAATGGCGGCACACTCCAACCCTTGGTGCCTATAGCTGGAGTAACTCCAGTGACTGAAACCGAAATGATTCAGGCGCTTGGCGACAAAGAATCCATGGTAGTTGATATGCGCGATTCAAATGACCGTGTCAAAGGAACCATTCCTGGTTCAATCGGTATCCCATACACAGAAGTAGCCATGCGAATGGATGAGTTGGGTTGCAAGAAAGTGGCTGGTGCCAAGACCCCATGGGATTGCAACAAAGCCAAAAAGATTTACACCTTCTGCAATGGTCCCGTTTGCCCACAAAGTCCGTTTGCCATCAATGCCATGGTGCGCGATGGCTTTCCAGCCACCAAAATTTACTACTATCGTGGTGGCATGCTCGATTGGGAAGCACTGGGCTTAACAACCGTCAAAGGTGAGTTTTAATAAGTTAGGAATTTGGTCGGGGCGAGAGGATTTGAACCTCCGACCACTTGCACCCCATGCAAGTACGCTACCAGGCTGCGCTACGCCCCGACTGTTTGAAACTTAACTAGAAAGAATTCGAAGAACGGCCATTAGCTCATCACGAATTGAATCTTGGCCTGAATGACTGTGATTGAGCTCATCCAAACGCGATCTAGCGCCGCTAATTGTAAAGCCCTCTTCATATAAAAGCTCTCTGATTCTTCGAATCAACACCACTTCATGGTGCTGATAATAACGACGATTTCCTCTTCTTTTTTGAGGCTTGAGTTGATTGAACTCTTGCTCCCAATATCTCAAGACATGAGGCTTCACATCGCACAACTCCCCCACTTCACCAATCGTGAAATAACGTTTCGCTGGAATTGGAGGGAGGGATTCCCCGGCAATCATGCCGTTCGAATGCTTTTCCATAAATGAAACTCGTTAGAGCTTAGGATCTACCTTGTCTTTGAGCTTTTGACTGGCATGGAATGTGACCACACGTCTAGCAGAGATGGGCACCAACTCGCCAGTTTTTGGATTGCGGCCAGGTCTGGCTGATTTCTCTCTTAATTGGAAATTGCCAAATCCTGAAATCTTGACGTCAACACCCGCTTCCAATGAACGACCAATCGTTTCAAAAAAAGAGTCAATCAAGTCCTTGGCTTCACGCTTGTTCAATCCCACTTGATCAAACAAGGCGTCTGATAATTCTGCTTTAGTAATTGTTCCGGCTTCGCTCATCTTAGCTCTCCGCTTTTTTACTTTTAATCAATGCTTAAATAACTAATAAAGTTCAACGCATTCTTGCTTGGCATTTTACGCTCATGGCGTCACGCAAAGCAGAAATGACTGGATCAATCTGTGCATCTTGTAATGTACCTGATTCGTCTGACAAAGTAATCCTAAATGCCAAACTCTTCTCATTTTCCGCCATACCACCCATCCGACCGGCGCTTGGCTTAAATTCGTCAAATAAATCAATTTGCTTAATTAACGGCTGCTTGGATGATTTCATGGCATCCATCAATTGCGCCACAGTAACCGATTGATTCACCACCACAGCCAAATCTCGAGTCACGACGGGGAATTTACTGATAGCCCCAATCACAGGCAAGCCTAGCTCCTGAATCACCGCCCAATCAATCTCAAAAACAACTGGGGGACTCGGCAAATCATACGCTTGCTGCCAGCGTGGATGTAACTCACCGATCAAACCCAAAGTGATTTCTTGACCCCGTTTTTTAATGCTTAATTCAGCGCTGCGCCCAGGATGCAAGGCTGGATGATTCAATGGTTTGGCTTTGAACTCTAAGGGTGCCAATAAAGCTTCTAAATCACCTTTGACATCAAAGAAATCCACTGCACGACTTGGAACCCCCCATTGATCTGGCAGAGCTGGGCCATACGCCAAACCGGCCACATGCACGGGTTGATCATATCCGGCAATACTCAACTCACCCACTTTCGCTTCAGGGTTGCGATGAAACACTCGACCCACTTCAAATAAACGAACACGTGTGGCTTTGCGGTTGAGGTTTTGTTTGAGGTTTTGTACCAATCCACCGATTAAGTTACTGCGCATCACCGACAATTGGCTGGCGATGGGATTGAGTACCTTGATTGGATGGGTATTGCCCGCTAATTTTTCTTCTGTGTCAGCGTCAATGAAACCAAAGTTCATGACTTCTTGATAAGACCTTGCGGCAATCGCATGTCGCAATTTATGAATCCCGCGCTTGGGTTCTTGAGTGCCCTGCATGCGTTGCTCTGCCACCGGCGGATTAGCTGGAATATTTTCAAAACCATAAAGTCTTGCGACTTCTTCAATCAGGTCTTCTTCGATTTCAATATCAAAGCGATGACTTGGGGCTTTGACCACAAAAGCGTCATTGCCTTCACGTTGGTACTGCAAACCAATGCGATCAAAGAGTGTGGCAATCACATCCGCTGTCAATGGCACACCAATAACTTTTTGAGCTCTGGCCACTCGCAAACGCACATCGGCACGCTTTGGCAAGTTGATGATCTGATCATCGACTGGACCAACTTGGCCACCACAGATTTGCACAATCAAACTGGTTAAATATTCCAAAGCATCAACTGTGCCCTGTGGATCTACACCCCGCTCAAAACGATGCGCTGCATCGGTTGAAAAATTAAATCTTCTGGCACGACCTTGAATGGCTGTGGGCCACCAGAAAGCAGATTCGACATAAATATCTTGAGTATCTAGTGTGACAGAGCTTGGGTTACCACCCATGATGCCTGCCATACTTTCTACACCATTGGCATCAGCAATCACTCCGACACCTTGACCATTCAATGGCGCCACAGAGACAGTCTGGCCATTCAAGAGCTCTAACTCTTCGCCATCTCGACCCCAACGAACGCTGAGGTCACCTTTGATTTTGTTCAAATCAAATACATGGGTTGGTTGGCCAATCGCCAACATGGCATAGTTTGAAATATCCACCAAGGCAGAAATACTTCTCTGACCTGCACCTTCTAAACAACGAACCATCCAATCAGGAGTCTTGGCTTTGGCGTTGACACCTTTAATGACTCTGCCGGCAAAACGACCGCAGAGGTCTTTGTCTTTTACTGTGACTTTGAGTTGGTCTTGAATGCTGCTTTTTTGCGCTTCAATCTTTGGGGCACATAGTTTGGCGCCCGTAATCGCGGCGACTTCACGCGCCACACCCAGAATTGATAAACAGTCGGCTTTATTGGGAGTTAATTTAATAACGAAAACCGTATCGTCTAACTTTAAATACTCACGAATGTTCTGACCCACGGGGGCATCCGCTGGCAACTCCATGATGCCCTCAGAATCTTGACCAATACCAAGTTCATTGCCTGAGCACAACATGCCTTGTGACTCAACCCCACGCAACTTCCCTAATTTGATGGCAAAAGGTTTGCCTCCCTCTTCAGCTGGTGGTAATTGCGCACCAACCAAGGCACAAGGAATCTTGATACCCACGCGCGCGTTGGGTGCACCACAAACAATCTGCAAAGTATCGCCACCTGCATTGACCTTGCATACGCGCAAACGGTCTGCATCAGGATGTTGCGTGGCCTCTAATATTTCTGCGACCACCACTTGAGAAAAAGCCGGAGCCAAAGGTCGAGTTTCTTCAACTTCAAGACCTGCCATGGTCAAAGCATGCGACAACTCTTCGGTGGTTAAATCAGGATTAACGTATTGCCTGAGCCAAGATTCTGAAAATTGCATAGTAGTTGCTCAGTCTGAATTAAGCGGGGAATTGAGACAAGAAACGAATGTCGTTTTCAAAGAACAAACGCAAATCGTCAATGCCATAACGCAACATGGTCAAACGCTCAAGACCGGATCCAAAAGCAAAACCAATGTATCGCTCGGGGTCTAAGCCCATATTACGCAATACAGTGGGATGAACCTGACCTGCACCAGAAATTTCTAACCAGCGTCCTGCTAATTTGCCAGAGCCAAAGGCCATGTCAATTTCCGCAGACGGTTCTGTGAATGGGAAATACGATGGACGGAAACGCACTTGAATCGCATCCGTCTCAAAGAAAGTTTTTAAGAAGTCGGTGTAAACACCCTTTAGATCGGCAAAAGAAACACTTTCGGCAATCCACAAACCTTCTACCTGATTGAACATCGGTGAATGAGTCGCATCACTGTCCACACGATACGTGCGCCCAGGTGCAATCACCTTAATCGGTGGCATCACCGCATCTTTGGAATATTTAGCCACATGTGCGCTGGCGTAACGAACTTGCATGGGGCTGGTGTGCGTACGCAACAACAATGGTTTATTTTGTTCATCCACACCTTCGACATAGAAAGTGTCTTGCATGGACCTGGCTGGATGATTTTCTGGGCTATTGAGCGCTGTGAAATTGAACCAATCGTTTTCGATTTCTGGACCATCAGCAACATCAAAGCCAATCGATCTAAAAATTTGCTCAACGCGCTCCCAAGTGCGCATCACTGGATGCAAACTGCCTACGTCTTGACCACGACCTGGCATGGTGACATCAATGGCTTCTGCACTTAAACGAGCTTGTAATACAGCATCCGCCAACGCCTGACGACGTGCGGTCAGCGCTGCTTCGACGGCTTGTTTAACTTGATTGATTTCGGCACCGGCCGCTTTACGAGCCTCAGGCTCCAACGCACCTAGCGACTTAAGACGCTCTGTGAGAATTCCGGATTTACCGAGGTAGCGTGCCTTGGCGTCTTCGAGGGCCGCCGAGTCGGCGGCTCCTTCGAAGTCCCGCTTGGCATCCTCGACAACTTGGTCGAGTGAAACCATCTGCGGGTCCTACTTAAGCTACAACAGTTTTGATACGAGCGACTAAGGCAGCAAACGCTGGCTTGTCGTTGATAGCCATATCAGAGAGAACCTTACGGTCCAACTCAATACCAGCTCTCTTCATACCATTCATGAATACGCTGTATGTCAC
>JALRCP010000059.1 GCA_023257325.1 Polynucleobacter sp.
AATAATGAACAGAGCCTGACCAAATTCAACGCCTTGGCCGTTCTCACAAAGAATTTCTTTCACAACACCGGATTTATCAGACTCAATTTCATTGAGTAGCTTCATGGCTTCAATGATGCAAAGTGTTTGACCTTCTTTGACGGTATCGCCAATTTTGACAAATGAGTCAGCGCCAGGTGTTGGAGAACGGTAGAAAGTTCCCACCATCGGTGATTTAACCGCATGCCCTGTTGGTTCTGCGGGAGCAGTTGGTGCTGGGGCGGCTACAGGTGCAGGAGCTGGTGCAGCGTTAGCAACTGGGGCTGCTGCTGGAGCAGTGGCATAAACAGGTTGAACGGCGGCTGTAACTGGAGCTGGATTTTTAACAATTCTGACTTTGTCTTCGCCTTCGGTCACTTCTAATTCTGAAACGCCTGATTCGGCGACTAAATCGATCAAAGTCTTGAGTTTTCTTAAATCCATGATGCCCTTCCTGTAGTTTTTTACTTTGAAGGGATTATAACGCTATCAATCCATGAACTGAGCTCATCTTCGCTTATTTTGCCGAGTTTAGTCTTAATAATGGCCCCTTTTGTATCAATCATGACCGTAAAAGGTAGGCCGGAGCTGGGGTTCCCCATGTTTTTAGCCCACGTAGCTCCCTCTAATCCACCCAATACAATCGGGTAGTTAACAGGTGTTTTTACAAGAAATTCACGAATTTTAGATGGTGAATCAACACCGATGCCGACAAATAGCACATTTTTATCAGCATATTTGGTCTGAGATCGAACCAGTTCAGGCATTTCTTCAACACAGGGCGGACACCAAGAGGCCCAGTAATTCACAATCAAAATCTTGCCTCGCCAATCTTTTGTGGAATGAACCTCGCCCTTGGGAGACCGTAATTCTTGAGAAAAAAACTCTTCCACAGCAGAGTCTGTGGCCGAGGCAGTTCTGTACTTAAAGCTTGATAAGCCAATTCCCAATCCGCCACCGACAAGTCCAGCAACCAAGAGCACGATCCATTGACGTCTATTCATGTTTTTCTTTCTGTTTTTCAATCATTTGCCTTATTTTGCACTGATGTTTGGATAAAATCTTGGCATGCATCTTCATATCCTAGGTATCTGCGGAACTTTCATGGGCGGTATTGCCGCAATTGCCCGACAAGCCGGCCATCGGGTGACTGGTTGTGACGCCAATGTTTACCCGCCGATGAGTACTCAATTAGAGGCTCAGGGCATTGACTTAATCGAGGGGTTTTCGCCCGATCAAATCAACTTAAAACCAGACTTATTCATTATTGGTAATGTGGTTTCCAGGGGGAATCCTTTGATGGAGGCCATTCTGGATCAAGGATTACCTTATCAGTCTGGCCCACAGTGGTTGGGTGAGCAGGTATTGCAGGGTAAACATGTCTTAGCGGTCGCGGGCACTCACGGTAAAACCACCACCACGGCAATGCTGACTTGGATTCTGCAGGCCAATGGCTTGGAACCTGGCTATCTGATTGGTGGGGTTCCAAATAATTTTGATGTGTCGGCTCGTTTGGGTCAAAAGTCTGGCAACAATTTGAAAGCCCCTCATTATTTTGTGATTGAGGCCGATGAATACGACACGGCATTTTTTGATAAGCGCAGTAAGTTTGTTCATTACAGACCTAAAACAGCCATATTGAATAATTTGGAGTTTGATCACGCAGACATTTTTGCCGACATCACAGCCATTGAGACTCAGTTTCATCATTTGGTGAGAACGGTACCTTCTTCCGGTTGTTTGGTGGTGAATGCTGCTGAAGCTAGCTTGGATCGAGTGCTACAAAGAGGCTGTTGGTCTCAGGTTGAAAAATTTGGTCTTTCATCAGACGATAGGCAAGCTTTACCAAACCAGGATTGGACCTTGAAAGATACACAGAGAGATGGTTTTAAGGTGTTGTTCAAAGGTCAAGAAGTCGCAGAAGTGGTATGGGACGAGGACGCGTCAGTCACAGGGCGCCACAATCAACTGAATGCTTTGGCTGCGATTGCAGCAGCCAATCATGTCGGTGTCTCACCACAACAAGCCGCGCAAGCGCTGAGCACATTTAAAAATGTGAAGCGTCGTATGGAAGTGATTGGTCGTGTCAATGGCATCACAATTTATGATGATTTTGCTCATCATCCGACCGCCATCACAACGACTGTCGATGGATTGAAGCGCCGAATTGCTGATCAACCTAAGGCCAGAATTTTGGCTGTGTTAGAACCTCGTTCAAACACCATGAAATTGGGTGTCATGAAAAGTCAGTTACCTGATAGTTTGAAAGACGCTGATTGTGTCTTTGGCTATGGTTCTGCAACTGGCAAAGATGCACTTGGTTGGGATTTAAAAGAATCATTGGCGCCTTTGGGCTCAAAAGCCCAAGCCTTTGATGATTTAGAAAAACTGATGAACGCAGTAAAAAAAGAAGCCAAGCCAGGGGACCACATTTTGGTGATGAGTAATGGCGGTTTTGGCGGCGTGCATCGCAAGCTTTTAGAAATGTTGCGTTAATAGAAATAATCTTTGACTAAAGCAGTGGTACCAATTGAGGGAAAGAAAATATGACTAAAAATCTAGCAAAGAGATTAGAGAATAAAGTTTGCATCATCACGGGGAGTGCCAATGGCATTGGTTTTGCAACGGCTCAAAAATTTTGTGACGAAGGTGGTATCTCAATTGTTTGTGACATGAATGCAGAGCAAGTATCGGCAGCGGTTAAGAAACTAGAGTCAACGGGCGGTCGGGCGGATGGTTTTGTTATGAATGTGACTGATCGTCCAAACATTGATGCGGTGGTTGCCAAAGTCATTGAAAAGTATGGTCAGATTGATGTATTGATTAACAATGCGGGTATTACCAAAGATGCTCGTCTAGTCAATATGACAGAAGCGCAATTTGACGCTGTGATTGATGTCAATTTAAAAGGTGTTTTCAACTGTACTCAGTCTGTGGTGCCTCACATGTTAAAAGCGGGTAAAGGATCGATCGTGAGTGCCTCTAGCGTCGTTGGCTTGTATGGTAATTTTGGTCAAACCAATTACGCGGCAACCAAATATGGTGTGATTGGCTTTACGACCACTTGGGCGCGTGAGTTAGGTCCCAAGGGAATTCGTGTGAATGCAGTTTGCCCAGGTTTTGTTGAAACCAGTATTTTGGCGTCCATGCCAGAAGAGGTGTTGAACGGAATGAAAGAGCGTTCCTGGTTACGTCGCTTAGGGCAGCCTGAAGAATTGGCCAATGTCTATGCATTCCTAGCTAGTGATGAGTCCAGTTATATCAATGGCATTGCTCTAGAAGCCAGTGGCGGGATTTCTCTTTAATGCATTTGTTGTATGAAGATGGTGGCGATATCAAAGTAGCCACTTTGATGACCAGCGGTCCTGCTGCTGGTGAAAACGAATCCTTAGCAATCGAGAGTTTGGGCGGCAAACGCAGCAAACTCAAAGCCAAAGATGTTTGGCTTCGTTTTGAAAACAATCAACCTGAACAATTTTTACAAGAAGCCAAAAAACAAGCCGAAGATTTAGATTTAGATTTCTTGTGGGAGTGCGCTGGTGATGGCGAATTCATGTTCATGGATTTGGCCAAAGAATATTTTGGTGAGTCATCCTCTGCCTTGCAGCAGACCAGTTTGGCGATTGCTTTACAAGGTGCTCCAGTTTATTTTCGTCGCAAAGGGCGTGGCCAGTTCATGCGCGCACCTGAAGATCAACTGAAAGCAGCCCTCTTGGCGGTTGAGCGAAAAAAAGCCGAGCTCATCAAGCAAGAAGACTGGGAACAAAAATTAAAAGTGGGTCAATTACCCGAAGAAATTGCCCCACTCGTCAACACGTTGTTATTTTCACCTGATAAGAACACGACGGCCTATAAGGCTGTGAGCAACGCTTCTCAGGGTTTAAAGGGTGGTATCGCAGAGTTGTTTTTAAAGTGTGGGGTGCTGGGCTCTGCTTTGAGCTATCACGAAGGTAAGTTTTTAAAAGAGCACTTCCCTAAAGGAGTTGACTTTAAGGTTCAGCTTCAAGCCAGTGAACAGGCGGCTTGGGAAGAAGCTTTACAAAAATTGCCAGTAGCAGAGGTCAAAGCTTTTTCGAACTCAACTCTATCTGGAAGCGCAGTACGCCGTTCCCGATGATTTGACGATTGGTGAAGATGCCGCTTGCGTTTACCCAATGATCATGTGCTCTAAAACGATCGCTGTATCTAGCTT
>JALRCP010000027.1 GCA_023257325.1 Polynucleobacter sp.
TCAACACCGCGGAATGGGCCATAAGGTCTATTTTGCAGTGCAAGATTTTCATGGGCATTGCGAGCGTAATCTGGCAATTCTGAACCAATGGTCACGTGCTTGGTGCAGTTTGTCATGCAAGCAGTGGCTTTCACGTCAGGCTTACCACCCTCATTCCACATACCGTGAGCTTGAGTCATACCATTGCGGTTTGGCATCAATTTCTGCACGTCAGCAATATTTTTATCGCTCAATGTGAAATCTTCAGGAACGATCTCGGCCATCGACAAGATGTAACCCAAAACCGCGTACGTATCATCCACGCTCAATGTTCTTGGAGCATTCCAAGGCATGGCACGATAAATGTAGTCCCATAGCGTTGAAACCGTGGCCACTTTCATCAAAGTGGTACGCTGAGGTTGCTTTTCACTGGTGAGAGATGCCACACGACCCGTTTTGATATCTTCTTTAGTGGTACCACCGACAATCGGTGTAAACACCTCATTAGATTCACCAAAAGTACCGTGACAAGAAGCACAACGACCTTCCCAAACCTCTTGACCACGAACGGTGCTACCTGATCCCTTTGGTAAACCCTTGAAGTCTGGGCGCACATCAATATCCCAAGCTGCCACTTCAGCATTGGTTGCAGGACGTCCAATACCGGTGTACTTGGATTGAGCAATACCCTCTGCTGAAAAACCCAATACAAGACCAGCAAGAACGAAAGTTTTAGTTAAATTAGCCAACTTGAACATTACTCAACTCCCCGTTCGCATCAAGCTTCCATGCTTGGATTGCATTGTTGTGATAGATAGAACGTGTACCACGTACCTCTCTTAACTGTTTGATCATTGGCTGAACATAGCCAGTTTCATCGGTGGCACGTGACATCAAGATGGCAGGTGAACCATCCCAAACCCAGTCCATATTGAAACGAGTCACGCACTTCGATAAAACAGGAGACTCTAAACGAGCGCGACGCCAATTGTTACCACCGTCCACAGAAATGTCTACGTGCTTGATCTTGCCACGGCCTGACCAGGCCATACCACTGATGTTATAGAAGCCTTTGTCCAACAATTGCTGACCGCCAGATGGCGTTGTAATCACAGACTTACATTCTTGAATCGTGGTGTACTGACGATGCAAACCATTGGGCAACAAGTCAATATAGTGAACAGCTTCATCTTTAGTCGCATAAGGCATGTCACCTACTTCAATACGACGTAACCACTTCACAGAACTTACGCCCTGAACGCCTGGCACCAATAAACGCAATGGATAGCCGTTTTCAGGACGCAACATTTCACCGTTCATGCCCCAAACAACCAACACGTCTTTAAGCGCTGCATCCATTGGGATGGTTCGGGTCATGCCTGAGCCATCGCCACCTTCGGCCAAAATGTACTTACCCTTTTTCAGATCAGCACCACACATGTCAAGCAAGACTGACAATGGCACGCCCGTGAATTCGCAGCAAGACAACATGCCGTGCGTGTATTGAACACTGGGCACTGCCACGTTACCCCACTCTAAACCAGTGTTCGCACCACACTCAATGAAGTGAATGCGTGACACGCTCGGTAAACGCATCAAATCATCCATGGTGAACACTTTTTGTTGCTTCACCAAACCATTGACCATCAAGCGATGCTGAGCTGGGTCAATGTCATACCAACCTTGATGGTGGCGCTCAAAGTGCAAACCATTGGGAGTGATGATGCCAAAGAATCCCTGTAAAGGTGCAAACGCCACAGACGCTGCAGATACACGGGTCAAACCTGGCGACTCACGACGTTGTAATGCTGCCTCCCATTGTGAAGGCATACCATAAGGACGAGCAGCCACAGGTTGACCCAAGGTGGTCTGCCAAGGCTGCTTTTCCAAAATAACTTTTTCGCCATCGGCTGCAATTGCAGTGCCTGCGGCTGTAGCCCCTAAGGCGGCCACAAAACTCTTGCGCAAGAATCCACGGCGCTCTTCACTTAAACCATGCTCATACACTTCATCAGCAAATTGCTGAGTCACGAAGTTTTCTGGAGCACGACGTAATCTACCTATCGGTGTAGATCTCTTTTTAACTGTCACGAGGACCCCCCAACATTTACACTGAATAAAAACTTTTTTTAAGCGTTGAATATCTTTTCAACTGCGATGTGAGATTATTCATCTTTATAGATTGTTTTGGAATATGTAAATAATGTAAGTGTCTAGAAATTGAGGCTTTTTAGGGTAAGCACCTAATAAAAAATTTAGAACACTTATTTATTTTTTCTAACTAAAACGCAAGATTTGATTACAGTTAAATAATTTATCTAACCATGTCCATCGATACGCAAGCTCTCTTTTTATCGCTCAAGCTTGCATTTTTTACTTTGCTTTTTTTAATTCCATTTGGAATATGGGCCGCTTATCAATTAGCTCGACTAAAAAAAGGAAAGTCTTTGGCAGAAGCAGCGCTGGCACTGCCGCTGGTTTTACCACCAACCGTTTTGGGTTATTACTTATTAATCAGTTTCACACAATTTGAATTATTCAATCAAACACTCACTTTCAGTTTTATGGGTTTGGTGTTCGCATCCATTATTTTTAATTTGCCTTTTGCCATTCAACCGATTCAACGCGCGTTTGAATCAATTCCCCAAGACATCAAAGAGGCTGCGCAATGCAGTGGCTTATCTCCTTGGCAATCTTTCAAATTAATTGAGCTACCCCTCGCTTGGCGAGGCATGATCAGCGCTGCTGTGATGACATTTGCGCACACGCTGGGAGAGTTTGGTGTGATCCTAATGATTGGCGGCTCCATTCCGGGAGAAACCAAAACGATTGCAATCTCTATTTATGACAGTGTTCAAAATATGGATCATGCCAGTGCCAGTGGCATGTCACTTTTATTACTCATGATTTCATTGATTGCCATTACTTGGAGCTATCAACTCACCAGTAGAAAGCGAGTGACTTGATGCTAAAAGTTCAACTGTATCGGGAAACTGATTTTCCAATCAAGATTGAGTTTGAATGCGCCCCGGGTGAACTTCATGTCTTGGTTGGTCCATCTGGTAGCGGCAAAACAACCAGCTTGCGCAGCATTGCAGGCTTATCTGACGTCACAGGAAACATTGAATGTCAGGGCAAAGTTTGGCAAGACAGCTCAAAAAATATTTTTATTCCGCCGCATCAACGCTCCGTCGGATTTCTTTTTCAAAACTACGCCCTTTTCCCCCACTTAACCGTTCTGGAAAATGTTTGTATTCCATTATTAGCTCGTAAGCAAGCAGGTTCCGATGAAGCGCACCGCTGGTTAGATCGTCTTCGAATTGCCGATCTGGCTCATCGCTACCCTCATCAAATTTCAGGGGGACAACAACAACGTGTAGCACTTGCACGAGCACTGGCCAGAGATCCTCAAGCACTGTTGCTGGATGAACCATTTTCTGCAGTCGATGCCCCCACCCGTCAGAATTTATACGAAGCTTTGTCTGAACTGCGCCAAGCCGTGTCTTTACCCATCGTGTTGGTGACCCACGATCTCAATGAAGCGGTTCGATTGGGAGATCACATCACGGTGATTGATAACGGCAAGAGTCTACAAACTTCGACTCCACAACATTTATTGGATAAACCACGTAACGCCAGAGTTGCTGCATTGGTAGGTAGCCCCAATTTATTTGAAGGTGTTTTTGAGAATGGTCGATTAACTTGGGGGCAACGCGGTTTAATCTTAAGTATCAAAGACAAAGGCAAGATCAAAAAACCAACTGAGGTGGCTTGGGTTATACCGAGTCATAGCATTGAAATTTTAGATACTTCAGCAACTTCTGATAGTTGCAAAATTAATCTAATTGACTGCCAAGTCAGTAGAGTCAGACAATTGGGTCAAATCGCTGTGGTCTACTGGCAAGTGAAGGATTGTGATGATCAAATCATCTGGCAGGCATCCTCTAGCGAATTAAGAAGATTAGGAATTGCTGTGGGTGTAGAAAAGAAGATTTATTTAGATCCTGAACAAATACACATCATGCCCATCAAATTCCATCTGAATAATTAGTATTCTTAGGGGGGCTCATGAGTCAGCTAGATCGCAGACAACTATTAAAACTATCACTCGGGGCTGCCGGTGTTCTAGCACTCCCCCAGCTGACTCAATTCGCCAGTGCCGCTGAGGATTTCATCCGAGGACCTCGTGTCAAAGATCACCCCATTCAACAACTGAGTCCTCATGTTTGGATGATTTACTCGCCTGATGGTTTTCCAACAGCTGAAAATCAGGGCATGATGGCAAACATCACATTTGTGGTCACTGCAAAAGGCGTGGTCGTACTTGATTCAGGTGCATCGGTTCAAATTGGTGAGATGGCTATTCGCATGATGAAGACCATCACCCAAAAACCTGTCATTGCTATCTTTAACTCCCACTACCATGGCGACCACTTTTTAGGAAACCAGGCTTTCATTGAGGCTTACGGCAAGATGCCGATCTATGCCCACCCCTATAGCCTAGAGCAAATTAAGGGCATTGAAGGAAACACTTGGCGCAATCTCATGGAACGCTGGACCAATCAAGCCACTATAGGAACTAAAGTGATTCCTCCGACACACCCCGTCAAACATGGTGATGTGTTCAAGTATGGTGATGTCACGATCAAGATTCATCACTACGGCGTGGCGCACACACCCGGTGACATCTGCATGGAAGTGGTTGAAGACAAAGTGACTCACGTGGGTGATGTGGCAATGGATGACCGCATCGCCAATATGGATGACGGCTCTTACGTGGGCACCTTCAAAACCTACAAAGCACTGTCACAAGCTGCCGGTGAACAGCTATGGATACCTGGCCACGGCAAACCTAAAAAGGAACTGCTCCAAGAATACGGAGAGTTCATGGCAGGTATCTATGAAACCTGCGTGAAAGCGGTCCAAGATGGAGTTGACCCCAGCACGGCGAAAAATTTGGTCCTAAAGGATCCGCGCGTCATCAAATATGCCAAGAGAACCAAGGGCTTTGAAGGCAATATTGGTAAGTACACCAGCTTGGCGTACTTGGAAGCAGAAAAAGAAGCGTTTTAAAGAGTCTTTTTAGACTCTTTAAACTATTGACCTAAGCCTGCGCTCAGGTCTTTTTGAATGTCTTCCACACTCTCTAGACCCACTGCGATTCTGACCAAACTGTCTGTAATGCCAGCAGCTGCTCGTGCCTCAGGACTGACTCGCACATGAGTGGTGGTCGCAGGATGAGTGATGGTGGTGCGTGTATCACCCAAATTGGCAGTAATCGATAACAACTTGGTGCCATCAATGACTTTCCAAGCAGCCTCTTTTCCGCCTTTCAAGACGAAAGACAGAATCGGGCCACCCATTTTCTGTTGCCTCTTCGCCAACTCATACTGAGGGTGAGACTTCAAACCAGGGTGATACACCCGCTCCACGGCAGGATGCTGTTCTAACCAAGTCGCAAGTTCAAGGGCTGATTGGCTTTGCTTTTCAAGACGCAGGTTCAAGGTCTCTAGACCTTTCAAAATGACCCAAGCATTGAATGCCGAAAGCGTTGGCCCAGCGGTTCTCACATAAGGAAAGACTTTGCCCAAAATAAAGTCTTCGCGACCCACAATTGCGCCACCTAAAACACGACCTTGGCCATCCAAGTATTTGGTTGCAGAGTGAATCACCACGTCCGCTCCCAACTCCAAAGGTTTTTGAAGAGCAGAGGTGCAGAAACAGTTATCAACCACACACAAGGCATTGGCAGAGTTCGCAATCTTTGAAATGGCGGCAATATCCCCCACCTCAGTCAACGGATTAGAAGGTGTCTCTAAATAGAATAATTTGGTATTGGGCTTGACCGCTGATTGCCATGCATTCAAATCAGACATATCCACGTAAGTCGTTTCAATTCCAAACTTACCTAAAATCACTGAGAACAATTGAATCGTGGCGCCAAAAACCGAGCGTGAACAAACCACATGGTCGCCGGCTTGCAAATGAGCCATGGCCACAGTCATGATGGCTGACATACCAGATGCTGTCGCAATGCAGGCCTCACCACCCTCTAAGGCCGCCAAGCGATCTTGGAACATGGCCACAGTAGGATTGGTAAATCTTGAATAAATAAAGCCTTTTTCAGCGTTGGCAAAGCCATGGGCCGCATCAGCCGCACTGTCAAAGCAAAAACTAGAAGTTAAGAACATCGCCTCTGAGTGTTCATTGAATTCAGTGCGACGCACCCCTGCTCTCACTCCCAAAGTTTCTGAAGAGAGGTTTTTAATATCAAGAGGGCTTCGTTTTTTATCGCTCATGACTCAATACTACTCTTGCGAGGCCAAATGTAAATGTAATTGTGAGCGCGCCAAGTCCGTTCCATCTCCCTGCTGGCGATCAGCCAAGGCTTTAGGAGAATTTCTGGCAGCTTCTAGCGCATCCAAGTAAGACTCGGTGATATCACCTGTGATGTAGTGTCCATCAAAGCATGAAGCATCAAAATTGGTAATCGCAGGATTGATATCTCTAACAGCTTTTTTGAGGTCCTCAACGTCTTGATAGATGAGTTGATCCGCACCAATCAATTTGGTAATTTCTTCATGCGTTCGTCCATACGCCACCAATTCACTGCGAGTTGGCATGTCAATACCGTACACGTTCGGAAATCGAACCGGAGGCGCTGCAGACGCAAAGATGACCTTCTTGGCGCCTGCATCTCTGGCCATTTGCACAATCTCATATGAGGTAGTGCCGCGCACAATCGAGTCATCCACGATCAAGACATTTTTATCCTTGAACTCCAAACGCATGGCATTGAGTTTTTGACGCACTGATTTTTTGCGCATCGCTTGACCTGGCATGATGAAGGTGCGACCCACATAACGATTTTTAAAAAAGCCTTCGCGATAAGGTACGCCCAACAACTTAGCCACCTGCATGGCAGCAGGACGGCT
>JALRCP010000039.1 GCA_023257325.1 Polynucleobacter sp.
TAGCGACATCGGCGAGACCACGGGCAATTTTCATGTCTTCAGCATTTTTAGGAAAACTGATCGCAATGTAATCGGCGCCCAAGGCAACTGCTGTTTTTAAATCTTCTTTGTCTTTATCGGTCAATGCTGGCGCAGTCAAACCGCCACCTGCACGATTGATGCCTTTGTTATTGGAAAGCTCACCACCCAATTCAACGATTGTATGGATGCAAGCTCCCTGAACATCCTCAACACGAATGACCAATAAACCATCGTTGAGTAATAGCTTGTCGCCTACCTTAACGTCATTGGGAAGATTCTTGTAATCTAACCCTACTTTAGTTTGATCGCCCAAAGTACAGTTAGCGTCAAGCGTGAAACGTTCACCCGCTTTTAAAATAATTTTGTTATTTTCAAACTTGCCCACTCGAATTTTGGGCCCTTGCAAATCAGCCATGATGGCTACTTCACGACCGACAGACTTAGAAACATCTCTCACGGATTGAGCGCGCGCTTGATGGTCAGCTGCCGTGCCATGAGAAAAGTTCAAACGCACCACATCCACTCCGGCCTCGATTAGCTTCTTGAGCACCTCAGTGCTACTTGATGCTGGGCCTAGAGTTGCAACAATTTTGGTAGCGCGCATTATTTTTCCGCTCTTTCAGTCAAGATAGCAAAGGCTGGCAAAGTTTTACCCTCTAAGAACTCTAAGAATGCCCCACCACCAGTAGAGATGTAATCAACTTGTTTTTCAATACCGTACTTAGCAATCGCTGCTAGGGTGTCACCGCCCCCAGCAATTGAGAATGCTGGTGAGTGCGCAATGGCAGCAGCCAACATTTTGGTGCCACCACCAAATTGGTCAATTTCAAAGACTCCAATGGGGCCATTCCACACAATTGTGCCAGCATGGGCAATGATGCTGGTTAACTCGGCCGAAGTTTTAGGGCCCACATCCAAAATCATGTCATCTGGCTGAACATCGGCGGAAGACACGCGATTGGCACGCGCCAATGGTGATAACTCATTGGCAACCACGACATCCACCGGAATGGGAACACTGGCCCCTCGCTTGGCCATCAAATCAATGATGGCTTTGGCCTCACCCACCAAATCAGGCTCTGCCAAAGATCGGCCAATCGGCAAACCTGAGGCCAACATAAAAGTATTGGCAATTCCACCGCCCACAATCAACTGATCAACTTTTTCAGCCAAAGATTTAAGAATGGTCAATTTTGTGGAAACTTTTGAACCCGCAACAATCGCTACCAATGGGCGCTTGGGGTCAGTCAAGGCCTTACCAAGTGCATCTAATTCCGCAGCCATCAAAGGCCCTGCACATGCCACAGGTGCATATTTAGCCATGCCATGTGTGGTTGCTTCAGCGCGATGAGCAGTACCAAACGCATCGTTGACATAGACGTCACAAAGTTTGGCCATTTTTTGCGCCAACTCATCGTTATTCTTCTTTTCGCCTTTGTTCAAACGGCAATTTTCCAAAAGCACCAAGTCGCCAGGACTTAATTCAAAACCGCCATCAATCCAATGACTCACTAGGGGTACTTTGCGCTCCATCAATTCAGCGATTCGGTCTGCCACAGGTGCCAAGGTATCTTCAGGCTTAAATTCCCCCTCAGTGGGGCGACCTAAATGAGAGGTCACCATCACAGCAGCTCCCGCATCTAAAGCCAATTTAATCGCAGGGATTGAAGCTCTGATTCGGGTGTCTTCGGTAATTTCACCCACATCATTTTGCGGCACATTTAAATCTGCTCGAATAAAGACTCTTTTACCCTTTAATTGACCTTTTGCAGCAAGGTCTGAAAGACGATTGAACTGAAGTTTCGATGTGCCTGGCATGATGACTTTTCAACAAATGACAAGAAAATGAGATTTTACCTTTTTACAGCCCCATTGGACGGTTTTTTAGCCAGCAATCAATCCCACTAAGGCAAATGCCAACATTCCTAAAATAATGGTGAAAAACATGCTTTTAGTCATTAAAAAAGCTAAAAATGAAACTACCCCTCCCCAAAGTTGAGGGGCCATCAAAATAGAGTCTGATGAGCTTTGGTGGATAAATATTTCTGGGGCAATAATCGCTACCAAAGCAGCTGCGGGTGCGTACCTTAGGGCATTCTGAACGGTCTCAGATAATTCCATTCGACTGCCCATGAATAAGAAAAAGCTTCGAGTGATGAATGTCACGACCATCAACCCAAAAATCACAATCCAGCTATCCACTGAATTCATGAAAGCCTCCTCTTTGTCTTGATAAGACGATCAGAGGCAATGCCAACCACAATGGCAACCACCACAGCGCACACAATGCTCAATTTATAGGGCAAATCATTGGCCAAAAGCGCGACGATTAAAGCCGATAGGGCAGCTAAACGCGTGGCAAAGCCGTCTAACATTGGCAACAAAATAGCAATGAGTGCCAAAGTTCCTGCAAATCCCAATCCCCATGAATCAGGAACCACGCCGGCCACAAAAATTCCCACCAATGAACCTATTTGCCAAATAGTCCAATTAGTCAAAGCCATGCCCAAGAAAAAAGGCAAATGAGATGGATCGGCTCGGTATTGCGGATAGCGAGACATTAAAAGTGCAAAGGTCAGGTCGCCATTCATGTAACCCAAAAATGACCGCTTCCACAACGTTCTATCCTTAAAGAAAGGTTGCAGTCCCGCGCTAAAAATCACAAACCTTAAATTCACTACAGCGGCTGTTAAAAAAATGGTCCAAAAGGGAAAATCTCCTGCCATCAAAGGCAAAGCTGCCAATTGAGCAGACCCTGCATACACCAATATAGACATGCCGATGGCTTGCCAAGTCGTCAAACTCGACTCAGCCATGGCCATTCCAGTCACCAGAGCCCATGTGAAGATTGCAAACCCAGCTTTTGACATGGTCTGACTACCCTCAAGTAGGTATTTTTTATTCTTAAATAACCAGGTCATGAGATGGCCAATTGTTTTTTCATGTCTTTGATTATAGGTAGCACCGGATTCTTCGTCATAGCCATCTCTGCAGGGCTGTTTTACAATAGCACTTCAACCATTTTTCTCAGAATTTAGGAATACAAACCATGTCAATGGCAAATCGTGATGGCTTTATCTGGATGGACGGCAAATTAATCCCTTGGAGAGATGCCAATATCCATGTGTTAACTCATACGCTTCACTACGGCATGGGTGTTTTTGAAGGGATTCGTGCTTACAAAACAGATGCGGGTCCAGCGATTTTCCGTCTAAAAGAACATACTCGTCGCTTGTTTAATTCCGCCAAGATCTTCCAAATGAAGATGAATTACACCGAAGAGCAAATTGCTCAAGCAACGATAGATGTGGTGAAAGAAAATAAATTGGCCTCATGCTATATCCGCCCTATCGTGTGGATTGGCTCTGAGAAGTTAGGTATTTCTGCCAGAAGTAACTCCACTCATTTGGCCATCGCTGCATGGGAATGGGGTGCTTACCTAGGTGAAGACGGTTTGAATAAAGGTATTCGCGTTAAAACCTCATCATTCACAAGACATCACGTGAACGTTTCTCTTGTCAGAGCAAAAGCTTCTGGCTATTACATCAACTCTATTCTTGCCAACCAAGAGGTGACAGCGCACGGTTACGATGAAGCGCTTTTACTAGACACAGATGGCTATGTGTCTGAGGGTTCTGGTGAAAACGTTTTTATTGTCAAAAATGGCATTGTCTATACACCTGACCTGGCTTCCTGCTTAGACGGTATTACCCGTGATGCAATTTTTACAATTGCAAAAGATTTGGGCATTGAAGTAAAAGAAAAACGCATTACACGCGATGAAATGTATTGCTGTGATGAAGCATTCTTCACCGGCACAGCCGCAGAAGTGACCCCAATACGCGAACTTGACGATCGCATGATCGGCGATGGCAAACGTGGTCCAATTACAACCAAGATTCAACAAGTATTCTTTGATGCTGTTGCCGGCAAGAGCGACAAGTATCGCGACTGGTTAACTGTAGTTTGAGGATAAGATGAATCAAAAGAGTATTGTTCAAGTAGACGGCACCAAAGATCTACCTTTGCACTGCCCTAATGGTAATTCTCCTGCGTGGAGCATGCATCCTCGCGTTTTTTTGGATGTGCTTCACACAGGTCATGCCAAGTGCCCATACTGTGGCACTGAGTACGAGCTAAAACCTGGCACTAAGCCGCACGGTCATTGATATGAATCGCATCCTCATCATCGCCCCCAATTGGATTGGCGACGCGGTGATGACCGAGCCTCTCATCACAGAGCTCAAACACCAATTTCCAAATAGTTTGATTGATGTATTAGCCACCCCTTGGGTGGCATCCATCATGCGCGCAATTCCAGCCGTGCATGAAATCATCACGGCTGATTTTCAACACGGCGCCTTGCAATGGTCAGAAAGAAAATCATTGGCCAAGCTACTGGCTACAAAAAACTATGAGCGAGCCTATGTGTTACCCAATAGTTTTAAATCGGCGCTCATTCCATGGCTAGCTCAGATACCGAATCGCATCGGCTATCAAGGAGAAATGCGCTGGGGTCTCATCAATCAAGCATTTAAAAATCCATCACGCTCTCATAGACCTCCTATGTCGAGTCATTACTTTGCCTTGTCGGGTAAAAATTCATCTGAAGTACCACAACCTCATTTATCTCTGTCTGAGTCTGAACTTGAGAAGAGCCGAGTACATCTTCAACAAATACAACTCCATGACGCATTGTTTGTCATATGCCCAGGGGCAGAATATGGCCCAGCCAAACAATGGCCTACTGAGCATTTCGGTGATTTAGCCAAACAATTGATTAAACAGCATCCAAACGCCCTGGTGATTATTCTTGGTAGCAAAAAAGAATCTCCTATCGGGGATGCCATTGTGAATGCAAGCAGTCATTCAAATCGGGTTGTGAACTGGTGTGGGCAAACAAGTCTTGATCAAGCCATGGCAGTCATCGCCAATGCCCGCTCAGTCATTAGCAATGACTCAGGACTGATGCACATAGCCGCTGCGTTTAGACGTCCACAAGTGGCCATCTTTGGGTCTAGCGACCCAAGACACACCCCTCCACTATCCAATCAAGCCAAAATTCATTGGTTACATTTAGAGTGCAGTCCGTGTTTTAAAAGAACTTGCCCCTTGGGACATTTAAAATGTTTAGTAGACATTACCAGCCAAGACGTCCTAAACTCTGTGAATAGCTTAAATACCGAACCGTCTGTTAATTAACTCACTCAAAAAATACCATGCCACGTCAAGCCAGACTATTTCAAATGCCCGAGGAAGTCATTGACGCCTGGAGAGAATCATTGCATCGCAATGATTTAGATGGTTCGATTGATTTATGGATGGATGAAGACTCAATAACGTGCATCCTCCCGGGCGGCAGAAGACTCACGGGTCATGCTGAATTACGCGAAGGTCTTAAAAAGATTTTAGAAGATCATTTCTTATGGCTAGACCCCATTCAGGTGATTGGTCATACAGGTATTGGCATTTCTTTTTTTGATTCGACTGAAGCTGTGAGATTAGAACCTGAGCAAGTAGAACCAGAATTTTTCTTGAACTTTACCTACATTTTGGTTCAAGGACCTATGGGCTGGAGAATTGCTCACATCCACGCAAGCCCTGCACAAGAGGAACATATTCAACTACCGAGTACGATTCACGGCTTTCATTAATCCCAAAAAGAAAAAATTATCTTTTTTCTTTTTGAAGTAGTTCTTGTCGGTACATCTCTTGAATCTGTCTTGCACGAGCCTCAATCTCAGATGCTTGATAAAAATCTGCGTCGCCTGCCGTCTTAGCTAAACGCATTTGCTCAATTGCGGCAATCCAGGCACCATCAGCCACATACTTTTCAGCCAAGGTGGCATGCTGCAAGGCTCTTTTGCCTGACTGCGCATAAGCTTTAGACAACAAATCCCACCAAATTGGATTTTCTGGTTGGCTCCTAGATTGTGCCTTTAACCAAGCAATGGCTTGGTCATATTGACGAGTTTTTAATTGGCCTTCAATCATCAATAAATTGAACGCCCTAGAATTAGGATGTGTGGCTCTTACTTGAGACAAGTGCTTTAAGCCTTGTTCATGCTGCGACTTGGCGTACAAAATATCAATCGCAGTTGCCTCAATTGATAAGCTCGAGCGCTGAATGGGTGAACCTTGAGAGCTTAAGGTTTGAAGTAACACCCTACTTTTTTGCAAATAATTTTCGGCATCCACAATGCGCTGCTGCTTTAAACTCAACAACGCCAAACCATAATTTCCTTCTAACTGTTTAGCTGGTTCAGATTTTCTGGCCAAGCTTTCATAAAACTGCTTTAGCTCAGGATAGTTACTAGAGCTTGTTGTTTGAATCAAGCGTGCACGCGCTTTCAGTAAATAAAACTCTGTTGACGAACTCACTTTGGGTTTAGCCAACCCACGAACACGATCTTGCATGTCAGCAATACGATCAGTCGTTAGAGGGTGAGTTCTGACATAACCAGGTACACCACTTTCCATGATGCTGTTAGCGCGCTGCATTCTTTGAAAGAAGTCTGGCATACCTTGCACATCAAAACCACCCGCTTGAAGAATCTGAAATCCAATACGATCAGCTTCACGTTCCGCATCTCTGGAGTAGGACAATTGGTTTTGAATCGCCAAAGCCTGGCCACCCACTGCTAAACCTTGAGCCGCATTGGGGTTTCGACTAGCAGCAACTGCAGCCAAAACAATGGATGCCAAGGCAATCATTGAATTGGTTCCTTGCTGACCAAACATCCTAGCAATGTGTTTTTGTGTCACATGACCAATCTCATGACCCAACACGGAGGCCAACTCAGATTCTGTTTCAGCTGAAACAATTAATCCTGTGTGAACTCCAATAAAACCACCTGGCAAAGCAAACGCATTGATACTTTTATCTCTAACACCAAATAATTCAAAGTTAACAGCAAAACTTCCTCGACCTTCTAAACCAGGAACACCTTGTTTTCTGGCGGCATCCACCAACTGTTGGCCTGTGACATTTAGATAATCATAAAAAACAGGATCCTTGGAGTAATCAGGGTCTCTCCGAATTTCGCGCATGATGCGCTCACCCAACTGACGTTCATCCACGGGCGCTAAATCAGAACTCGATGAATCCCCTAAATCGGGTAATACCAATTGAGGTTGTTGGGCACGCTTACTAGGTGGAGCAAACTCTGATTGCGCTTTAGGAGTTTGCATGGTTCGATTGATATTGTCTTGAGCCAATTGATTGTTGGCTTGAGCAAACAAACAAGCAGGGTAAAAAATCAAAGCGACTGAACTGGCCAGTGCTTTTTTAGCGAATTGATTGATTTTCAGATTCATACCCCTAATTATGGTACAAATAACGCATGAACAAACTGACTCATTTTGATGAAACCGGCCAAGCCCACATGGTTGATGTGGGCCAAAAGGCTAACACTCACCGCATCGCTACCGCTACCGGTAGCATTCAAATGCAAAAAAGCACCTTTGATATGGTCATGTCAGGCACGCATAAAAAAGGGGATGTGATTGGTATCGCCCGTATTGCGGCTATTCAAGCTACCAAAAAGAGTCCTGATTTAATTCCTTTATGTCACCCCATTGCATTGACTAGGGTCGCTGTTGAATTCACCTCTGATGAATCTCAATCTACAATTCATTGCACAGTCACGACCGAGAACATTGGTCAAACCGGTGTTGAAATCGAAGCCTTAACGGGTGTTCAAATTGGTTTACTTACCATCTACGACATGTGCAAAGCAGTAGACCGCGGCATGGTCATCAAAGAAGTGAAGCTACTTGAGAAAAGTGGTGGCAAGTCTGGTACTTGGAAAGCAAAGTAATAACACCGCGAGGTCTTTTCTTAAAAAGGCGAAGTAATCTTCGCCTTTTTAATTCATTCCTTATTTGCAATCACTAGGTTGTAGTTTTGCAGGCAAAGTTGTTGCAGGTGACTTGCATGACCAAATACCTGCCCATGGTTGCTCACCCTTCACACTCAAATCCAAAGCTGTGACAGCGTCACTGCCAGCATTGTTGACTGGCACAATGCTCAAAGTGTTAGCACCCTCAGGCGCTACGCTTGATTGATAAGTGATCAAAATAGCACCTGATTTTTCAATCTTGATTTCTTTGACACTATTTGTTGTCGTGCTCTTAAAAGTCTCTTCCGTTGCTGTCTGCATATCTGCAGCACCCTTACTTGAATAGACCTCAGTGACCGCTAGCTTGGCACCTGCTGCCAAACTCAAACCTTCGGTCACACGAGTCTTAGCGATGTAGTCTTGATACTTAGGTACGGCTATCGCTGCCAAAATACCAATGATGGCAATCACTACCATCAACTCAATAA
>JALRCP010000043.1 GCA_023257325.1 Polynucleobacter sp.
CGAATGAGCTTATCGATCGATGTATTGTCTTTAAGAGCCTGCAAAACACTTTGTTGATAAATTTGTACTTGTCCATCAGTCAATTGGCGTTGAACCACGCGAAATCTCAATAAACGCCTTTTTTGATCAGGCCCCAATCCCTGAATGATCCATTCTTTAGCAGGCAGTTCATAACTGGGCTGGCCAGCTGTTTTAATACTTGTATTGGCTTCGATGGGTTTTTCGGCTTCTTTTAAATTACTGAGCATGCCTGTTTGCAGATAATCTACCAAAGTTTTGACATCGACTTGTTTTGCTAATTCTTTAGAAATACTGATAACACTCACGGCATAAAGCGCATCTCCAGCTTTTGAAGCCTCAATCGTCATGGTAATTTTCTGACCATCAAACAAAATAGTTTTTTCAGCACGACTGGGTTTGCCAGGATAAAGTGCTTCGTATAACAAATCGTCTGCTCGAACAGTCCTCCAATCGAGTGCTGGTGAGCAAGCGCTGAGCAATGCACTCAGAATCATTGCAAAGAATATGGTTATTTTGGAAAACATAATTTGTTTAATTTGCATAAAATGAGATTATGCCCACTCACCACAACTCATGCGGATTTATGAAAATCAAACTTTTCGCCCTAACCTTGCTTAGCTCTTCACTGCTTTTATTCAGTGCTTGTTCTTCCGACACACTGCAAGCCACACCCAATTTCAAAGTATCTGAAATATCTGGAAAAACTATTACTCAAACAGATATTGCAGGCAAAGTAACAGTCATTAATTTTTGGGCCACCAGTTGCGTGACTTGTGTGAAAGAAATGCCTCAGCTGGTGAGTACTTATGAGAAATTTAAGCCACAAGGTTTAGAGTTCATTGCTCTAGCCATGTCTTATGATCCCCCCATGTATGTAGTCAACTTTGCAGAAACCAGAAAGTTGCCATTTATGGTGGCGATGGATTCTGACGGCAGCGCTGCCAAATCATTTGGCAAGATTCAATTAACGCCCACCACCTTGGTCATTAATAAACAAGGAAAAATTGTGAAGCGTTACGTAGGTGAACCCAATTGGAATGACTTTCACACCTTACTTGAGAAGTTGTTGGCTGAGAAAGCTTAAACAACCCCAGCTTTATGTGCTTGTTCATCAGCGTGATAGCTTGATCGAACCATGGCACCCACAGCAGCATGCGTAAAACCCATGGCATAAGCTTCTTTCTCAAACATGGCAAAAGTATCAGGATGCACATAACGTCTTACTGGCAAATGATGCCCTGAGGGTGCAAGATATTGGCCAATTGTGAGCATATCGATGTCATGCGCACGCATGTCTTTCATGACCTCTAATATCTCCTCGTCTGTTTCACCCAACCCAACCATCAAGCCACTCTTGGTTGAAACATGGGGATACATCTTTTTAAAATCTTTTAAAAGCTTTAGAGAATGCATGTAATCCGACCCAGGCCTTGCTTCTTTATACAAACGAGGCACGGTTTCTAAATTGTGATTCATGACATGAGGCAAGCCCTTGGCAAAAATATCCAAGGCTTTTTCCAAACGCCCCCTAAAGTCAGGCACCAATACTTCAATCCGTGTTTGGGGAGATAGCTCATTGGTTTTAGTAATGCAATCAACAAAATGTTGCGCGCCCCCATCTCTTAAATCATCGCGATCCACACTCGTAATCACCACATAAGACAATTTAAGAGCCGCAATTGTTTTGGCTAAATTCAAGGGCTCTTCGGTATCTAATGGATCAGGTCTGCCATGGCCCACATCGCAAAACGGGCAACGGCGGGTACATTTATCACCCATGATCATGAATGTGGCGGTGCCTTTACCAAAACATTCCCCAATGTTTGGGCAGCTCGCCTCTTCGCATACAGTGACCAACTGGTTCTCGCGAAGAATTTTTTTAATTTCGTGAAAACGAGAATTCCCAGATGCTGCTTTGACTCGAATCCAATCAGGCTTTTTCAAGACCTCTTCAATGGGCACAATCTTGATTGGAATACGGGATGTTTTATCCGCTGATTTTTGTTTTTGACTTGGATCGTAGGTCTTGGTCATGACCGCACCTCTAGTTGTTGAGATAAATGGCTCAAAATATTTTTTTCCACAATATTGATATTGTCGCTCACCCCAAGACTTTTCATATCAACCGTCTTTAAACCCTCATAACCACAGGGGTTGATGGCTTCAAAAGGCTTTAAGTCCATATCAACATTGAGCGCTAAGCCATGATAACAACATTGTTTAGTCACTTTAAGGCCCAAAGCCGCAATTTTTGCCCCAACCAAATTTTCAGGAACCTGGGTTGAACTGGATAAATAAATACCCGGCGCCCCTGATTTTCTGGTGCCTGCGATACCTGAGTCGGCCAATGTATCAATAATAGCCTGCTCAATTTTATGCACTAGCTCTCGAACAAATAAATGCCTGCGTTTCAAATCCAATAATAAATAAACCACCACTTGGCCTGGCCCATGGTATGTGATTTGGCCGCCTCGATTCACAGAAACCAATGGAATCTCAGTGGTTGCATTCAATAAATGAGCACGATCACCCGCCTGCCCTAAGGTATAGGTGGGTGGATGTTGCAATATCCAAATTTCGTCAGGGGTAGTGCTGGTTCGAGATTCTGTAAAAGATTTCATTGCCTCATATGTCGGCAAATAATCCTGCAAACCCAAGTGTCTAATCAAGGGGGTCATTTATAAAACTACGCTGACCATGGGATGAGTAGATAAAGTTCGATAAAGCTCATCCAATTGCTCTCGACTGGTGACACGAACAGTCACAGTCAAACCTAAGTAGTTTCCATTCTTTGAAGGTCTGCGCTCAATCGTCTGAACATCAAAATCGGGGTCAAACTGTAAAACAACTTTCTCAATGGCTGCTTGATAGCCATCCACAAACTTACCCATCACTTTGATTGGGAAGTGACAAGGGTATTGAATCAAAGATTCTTCAACTGGAATATCTTTCAATTTTGAATCCCTGGTTCCACTTGACCATGCCAAGCTCGAAGAATTAAATCACGAATGCAATGCAACTTTCGGTGGAAAAAGTGATCCGCCCCTGGAATCACTTGAACAGTTAACTCCTGAGGTCTAGCCCAATCAAGAACACTTGAGAGTGGAATCACATCATCCACTTCACCATGAATCACAATGGTATCTTTAGGCACGGGAGCCACATCCCACTTACCAGTCGCTGAGCCGACCATAATTAACCTCTCAGGTGGCGTATGCATTTCTTCTAAATGTTTCACCACATAACTGCTGACATAACTTCCAAAAGAAAATCCAGCCATGGCCAAAGGTAGTTCACCCACCATGTGCGGCCAGGCATGCCCCTCTAACTCTGGAATGCCTTGCCAATTGAATGGGTCTCGCATCCAAGCAATGACAGCCAATAAATCTTGTGCTTCACCCTTGCCATCATCATGCACACCTTCAGTGGCACCCACACCTCTGAAATTTGGACGCACTGTAATGTAATTAAGTTGCGCAAAGGTTCTTGCCAAAGTTTGCGCCACCTTGTTATCCATGGTGCCACCCAGCAATGGATGCGGATGAGCCACCAAGGCAATCCCTCTAGGCTTAAAACTCTCGGGCGCGTGCTTTACGCCATCCGGCAAATCCAAAGAGGCTTCAATCAAGCCAACGGGTCCTTGCAAATGAATTTTGAGTGTACGGCTCACTTACTCAATCCTTAAACGATCAACTACTTGGCCTTTTTGAAAGTGGCTCTCAATGATTTCATCAATGTCGCTTTGATCCACAGCGGTATACCAAATACCCTCTGGATAAACCACCATCACAGGGCCATGTGCACAACGATCCAAGCAACCAGCTTTATTAACCCTAACTTTGCCAGAACCTGCCAAGCCAAGCTCTTTGCAACGGATTTTTGCGTGCTCGAACAAGGCTTTTGCATTGTGCTGAGCACAGCAATCATCGCCGTTTTCTCTTTGGTTTAAACAAAAGAATAAGTGGTATTTGAAATAACTCATATTGAAAATTATATAGATGACTTGGCTTTTAGGCCTTTGATCAAAGATAAAGTCGCCGCAATGGGCCAAATCCAAGCAAGCCACAGCATTAAATGATTGAAATGAATCAAACGCCCCTGTCGCCATTCTTGAATGGTGACCAAGTAGTAAGGATTTTGCGGAAAGAAATTTACCAAAAATAACATTGCAGACAAACTAAAGATTGCAATTAAATAAAGCCATCCTCTTCTGACTTGTAGCGCGCTAATTAATAAAATGCTTGAAAAAATCATTCCCCAAAGTGCGGGCTGAGTTAACCAAGAAAAACTCTTTTCCACGCCAAATTGCATGCCTGAGAAAAGCCCTTTAATCATCACGGCGCTTAATAACACCCCCATGACTAATCTGATTTTAGGGGCTCCATCACGCATGGCTAATGCGATGCATGCTCCTGAAAAAATCCAGGCAGCCATAGTGGTTGCAATTTCGATGGTGGCAAAGTTAAAGGTACTGGTCCAAAGAATTGATCGGTCACTAATTAAGCTTCCCATCGCCAACCAAGCGGATTGCGGATAAATCTGCGCCCAGGGAAATGCCAGCGCAAGCAAAATTCCACTCGATCGCAAACCAAACCACTCAATTCTCTTTCTATGAAAAGCACTGCCAGACAACCATCTAGGGTCTAATGAAATCGCCAATAATGCTCCAATCATGACGCCCGAAGTATTGGCCAACCAATCAACATTACTAGGAATGCGAGTGCTTAACCATGTTTGCAATGACTCTAATCCAGCTGATAAGAACCCTCCCAATAGAATGGCAAACAATAGAGCTTGATGACCCTTCAAACGAGGATACGCGGCAAATACCGCTAAGAACCCCAAGGCTAAATAACCCAAAATATTGGTAAAAATGTCAAATGAGGTGATGTACTTTGGAATGGGTGCAAAAACCCAATCTAAAAACAAGGCACCGACGCTAGCATTGAAGTTAAAAGGGAAGATACTGGCATAGATAATCAGCAAAACATAAGCAACACAAGCCATCCGGGCGGTTGGCATTGGTAAATCAGGCCAGTTCAGACGCTGAGGTCGTTGAAAATTTTCAGACATATGCACATAGTACCTACAATATGCCCATGACGATTAATTGGATCTTAGAACGGGTTGAAGAAAGTGGCTCAACGAATGAGGATTTACTCAAACGCTGGCGCGAAGGTCAATTATGGGAACCCGTAGCCAGAAAGGCATTGAAACAAACTGCTGGTCGAGGTCGCATGGGTAGAACCTGGGTGAGCCAAGACAACCAAGCGCTTACTTTCTCAGCAGCCTATCCATTTAATAAATCAATTGCTCAACTTTCAGGTCTAAGTCTTGCTTGCGGTCTTGCCGTGATTAAAGGAATTTCATCTGCGACAAACATCACTGAGCATCAATTAGAAACGATGGGCTTAGGTCTGAAATGGCCCAATGATGTGTTGCTCCATCAAAAAAAATTAGCCGGTCTTTTAATTGAAGGCGGACAAACTAATGCGGATCAACCCACTTGGATTGTGATTGGCATTGGCGTTAACTTAAGATCATTTGATGCCATTAAAAATGGCTTAGACCAGGAAATTGCTGGGCTTGATCAACTTGGTGGCAGCGTTCCTATTGATGCTGATGTTTTATGGTTAGCCATACTGAAAGAATTAGCAGAGGTCATCCAAAAGTTTGAGCGCGAATCATTTAACTCATTCAAAGAAGAATGGAACAAATGGGATTTATTCAAAAATCAATTGTGTAGCATTTACCAAGATAAAAAAATGCTTCATGAAGGCATTGAGCGAGGTGTTGATGAATTGGGATACCTACTTCTTGAATCCAATGGTCAAATACAAAAAATTGTGAGTGGCGATGTTTCCTTAAGGAAATTAACATGAACTTACTTCTGATTGATGTAGGCAACACGCGCCTCAAATGGGCC
>JALRCP010000134.1 GCA_023257325.1 Polynucleobacter sp.
AAATTGGGTTAGAAATCAATGATTTCATGGTGTAACTCCTTTAAAAGCCAATTTATACAAGGGTGCAACCCCATTACTGTATAAATATACAGTATTTTAAAAAAATGTCAAGAATTGGCTAAAAATAGTCAAAAAAGGACCTTGGGCGGATAATGTAGAGATTAAGAATTTTTGAGTTTTTTTAGAAAAACAATGACAACACCTGAATTTATTTTTGATGTTTTGGTTTGGCTAATTGGCAGTGCTGTGGTGTTGTACATGTTGCGACGTTATTGGGTGATGTTTCGCTCACGCCAACAATCCAAGACTGGATGCTCTGGCCATGATTCCACCCAAGGCTCCTGTCAGTCTTGCCCAGGTAAGAAAAATTCAACGCATTAAGGAATCAAGATGATCAATCCTGCTCTATATCGCCAATGGATCTTCAGCCTATTGGCTTTGATTTTTTTCGGTCTGTTTTCTGGCTTATCCAAGGCCCAAGTCAATCTTCCAGATACGCAAACGTATCAAGGAATTGCCTACATTACGGGGGGCATTGGTAGCGAAGAATCGGAGGGGCTCTTGGCTTTGGGCAAAACCTGGCCGCTGACTTTGGAGTTTTCTCAAGACCACCCTCAACGCCCTCTTTGGGTAGCTGATGTGTTGGTCAAAATTGTGGATCAAAAGAAAAAGCTTGTTTTTGAAGCCATGAGTGATGGCCCCATTCTTCTTCTGAAATTGGCTCCTGGAAAATATGAAGGTGAGTTTAGTTATGAGGGAAAAGTGTTGAAACGCCCTGTCACCGTTGAAGAAGGCAAGTCTCTCAAACAATCGATTGTTTGGCCTCGCTAAGACAACCCCTGCCTGTTACTCAGTCATAACATTTGATGAGTGAGTGAGCATGCGTTCAGCCTTCATTGACAACATCAAAGGCATGGCTTGCCTACTGATTGTTTTTCATCATTTGGCCTTTTATGGACCCATGTCTGATGTGGCCCATCAAGTCATCCCCAAGACCATTGAGTTCTTCTTTGAGTATGGGCGCATGGCAGTCGCTGTTTTTTTATGCTTAGGCGGTTTTCTTACAGGTATTAAGATCAGCGAGCCCAATTACTTTGTTAAGAACAATGCCTTTGCCACGATTGGGCGCAAATACATCCGTTTGCTGATTCCTTATTTGGCCGCCATTGTTCTTGCCATCCTCTGCTCTTGGATTGCCAAACAATGGATGCAACATGATTCGATTTCAGAAAATCCTGAAGTCTTACAACTGATCAGCCACTTATTCTTTCTACAAAATATTGTTGGGTATGAATCCCTCTCCGCAGGCCTTTGGTATGTAGCGATTGATTTTCAGTTGTTTGTTGTCAGCGTCTTGATTGTTTTTTTGGTTGAAAAATTCAGCCCTGCAGGCTGGCGTCATGCCACGACTCGCTCAATCAGTTTGATTATTTTTGGTTTATTGATTATTTCTTCTGTTTTATTTTTCAATCGTCATGATGTGTTTGACGTTTGGTTTATGTATTACTTTGCGTCCTATGGCTTTGGATTATTGGCGGCTTTTTGGATTCAAAAACCTGGTCACTACGCATTGATTGCGGTGATTGGAGCTTGCCTGGCGCTCGGCTTGTACGAAGAGTTCAGAGTCCGGCTGTTGATTTCTTTGTTGACAGCATGGCTCTTGTATTTAAGCCATCAAAACGCTTGGGGACAGTCCACCGTTTGGCACAACCATTTAGGCCTGCTCGGAAAAATTTCTTATTCAGTATTTTTAGTGCATTTTCCAATTTCATTACTAATTAGTAGTCTTTGGGTGCAACTATTTCCTCAGGATCCTTGGATGAATGTGGTGGGCATGATCACATCAGCCGTCACGAGTATTTTGGTGGCGATTCCTTTTTATCAATTCATCGAAAAAAATTAACCCCGATGGGTTGCAGGGTCATGATGGGCTCTTGCATTTTCTTATAAAAACTATAAACTGTTTTACCATCCAACACAGGAGCATCCATGACCAGCATGGTTTTTAGCAATATCGGATACATGAAAAAATTAAAAGCAAGTGGCTTGACCGAAGCACAGTCTAGCGTCATTTCAGAGGGCTTTGAGCAAATGAGAGAACTACAGATTGAAATGGCCACCAAAGGTGATATCCGCAACATTCGAGAAGAAATTCTTGAGCTGAAATCTGATATCAATCAGACTAAACATGCCATTAACTCGCTTGAAGCGAATCTTCATTCAGAGGTGACTCAATGTCGTGAAAGCCTTCATCAAAATATTCGTGAATTACGGGTCGAATTAAAAACAGAAATCAAAAACACAAGTGCTGAATTAAGCAGTCAAATGAAGGAACAAGGCTCAAGCTTGCGCTCAGAAATGGATTCTTTGCGCAATAGCCTGTCTGAACAAGGAAACAGCTTGAGATTTGAAATGAACTCTTTGTCCAATCGCCTGAATGAACAAGGAAATGGCTTGAGATCTGAAATGAATTCTTTGTCCAATAGCCTTTCTGAGCAAGGAAACAGCTTGAGATCTGAAATGAATTCTTTGCGTAACAGTCTGAGTGAACAAGGAATCAGCTTCAGATCTGAAATGAACAAACTTCAGGAAAAAATCTCTCAGCAAGGGGATGAATTTCGACTCTACAAGGACGAGATTTTTAAAAAATTTGATGAGCTTCAGAAATCATTGATTAATGATTGGATTGCTAAAACTTCAATTCTTTTTTTGATGGGTTTATCAATTGTATTGGGCGTGATGGTGTATCTCCATCGCTAATTAACAAATCCATCCCCGTTGCCATTCGGATCCATTGGTGAGCGATCTCCAATGGATTGTTTTTTGGCGACGACTGATGACGGCCTCAATCACAATTTTCTCAATGGGAGCCCCTTCTATTTTGGGTTCAATGACTTGAACCACCATGAAATGCTTTTCTCTGCTCAGCGGGTTGACCGCAGTCCATTTACTCATGAGTAATTTTTTGGGGTGTACGGGATTGGCTTTCATGAGATCTCGGTAGACAATAAAGCAATGAAGTAAACGATTGAATTGATAGGATAACAATGCAGATCAAAGAATTATTGCAAGAAACCAAAACCATTGCGGTAGTGGGTTTATCGGACAAACCAGACCGCCCCTCTTACGGGGTGTCAAAGTACATGCAAGCAAAAGGCTTTCGGATTGTTCCTGTCAATCCCATGTGTCAAGAAATCTTGGGAGAAACTTGCTACCCTGATTTAAAGAGCATTCCTTTTCCAGTCGATATGGTCAATGTGTTTAGGAAATCAGAAGATTGTCTAGAAATTGCTCATGAGGCTGTGAAAATTGGCGCTCGCTCTCTTTGGTTACAACTGGGAGTCATCAATCCTGAGGCTTTGGCTTACGCGAAGAATCATGGCTTAGAGGCTGTAATGGATTTGTGCTTGATGGTGGAGCATCGTCGCTTAGGTCTCTAAGGAGTTTTTGCCCCAAAGCAAAACTATTGAATCTGGATTAAGCTAACTGCATGAAACAATATCCAGACATACTCAGCAGTGAAATCACCCCTCAAGAGGTGTTTGAAAAACGCCGTCAATGGATCAAGTTGGCCGCTGCAGGTGCTTTTGGCCTCTCTCAAGCTCAATGGTTTAGCCGTCAAGCATTCGCTCAATCAGGCAACAAACTTTCAGCCAAAGCCAATCCTCAATATTTTGTTCCTGACAAATTGACAAGCTACAAGGATGTCACGACTTACAATAATTTTTATGAGTTTGGCACCGATAAATCCGATCCAGCTCGCAATGCCCACACATTAAAAACAAGACCTTGGACCGTGAGCGTCGAAGGCTTGGTCAATAAACCCAAAGTATGGGACATCGATAGTCTATTGAAGTTATCTAGCATGGAAGAACGGGTCTATCGTTTTCGGTGTGTGGAAGGTTGGTCGATGGTGATTCCTTGGGTAGGCTACTCTTTATCTCATTTGATCAAGGCCAGTGAACCGCAAGGATCAGCCAAATACATTGAGTTCATCTCCTTAGCCGATCCCAAACAAATGCCAGGCGTGAATAGTCGCGTCTTGAACTGGCCATATACCGAGGGTTTAAGACTCGATGAAGCTTTGCACCCTTTGACTCTTCTCACGTTTGGTCTTTATGGCGAAGTACTCCCCAATCAAAATGGTGCGCCAGTGCGCATCACTGTGCCTTGGAAGTATGGCTTTAAGAGCGCCAAGTCGATTGTGAAGATTCGGATCACGGACAAAGAACCTGCAACCAGTTGGAAGGTCTCAGCCCCCTATGAATATGGTTTTTATTCGAATGTGAATCCTGATGTGAATCATCCCCGTTGGAGCCAAGCCACCGAACGACGCATTGGGGCTGAAGGCGGCATCTTTGCTCCGAAAATCAAAACATTGCCTTTCAATGGCTACGCCGATCAGGTGGCTCACCTCTACAAAGGCATGGATCTTCGGAAATACTTTTGATTCATGAAGTATTTACTGATTGGTCTAGGACTCGTCCCTCTCTTGCGATTGGTGGTGCTTGGCTATCAGGATGATTTAAGTGCCAACCCCATTGAGTACATCACCCGCTCGACTGGCACCTGGGCGTTGGTTTTTTTATGCCTGACATTGGCGATCACTCCCATCAGGCGATTCAGTGGTTGGAATGGATTGATTCAGTACCGCAGAACCTTGGGCTTATTTGTGTATTTTTATGCAGTATTGCATTTCATGATTTGGTTTTGGTTAGATCACAACTGGTCCCTCGCCCAAATGTGGGCGGACGTCATCAAACGACCGTTCATCACCATGGGTTTTACTTCGTTGCTACTTTTAACACCTTTGGCATTGACTTCGAACCAATGGTCTGTGCGACAACTCAAACGACGTTGGGGGCAACTCCATCGCCTGATTTATGTGATTGCGATTCTGGTCATTCTTCATTATGTTTGGCACAAATCTGGTAAGAATGATTATGGAACCGTGAGTATTTATGCTGGGGTTATTTTTGTATTACTGATGCTGAGGTTAAAACGATGACAATTCAAACCAAGAACACCCCCTCTCTTTTACTGACATCGATGGCCTTCATTGCAGCGAGTGTCATTATCTCTGGCCTCACGAATGAGGCATTCGCCCAAACAGTTGGCAAACCACAGGCGCTGGAAAAAACTACCCGCATTGGATCTCTGGAGTGGGACCTTCATGAGGTGACGATTGGCACAGTAAAAATCTATGCCCAACACACAGGCTTTGTGAGTGCTGGCGAGAAAGCTGGTGGCAGCAATATTTATGAAGCGGGTTGGACTCAGAAAAAAGCTTGGACCTGGAAGCAACCTTATGGTGTAACTGCTAAAGACACAGAGCCCGCGGTGCATTTGAACTTTGATGAAGCTCAAGCGATCTGTCGATTTTTTGGTAAGCGACTGCCGAAGGATTCTGAATGGACAGCGGCGGCTTTTTTAGAGCAACGCAGCTCTCCTACACAGCCATTCATCCGCGGGAAAAGATACACCTACGCCAACGGTGACACCCCCAAGAATTCACATTGCTTGAATGGCTGTGCAGGTCTAAAAGGCCTGGCCCCTGCTAATTCTCTTTGGCGGGGCACCGGGCATGTTGAAGTCATGACCACCCAAGCGGGAGTCAATGGACTGTATGACATGGGCGGCAATGTTTGGGAATGGGTGGACGATGGTTCGGGCAACGAACGCATCACACGCGGTGCTTCTTGGTGGTATGGTCCAGAAAATCAAATTGAATCGGCTGTGGCCACCAAGCCACGCGAAACCATGGTTGCTTATGTGGGGTTTCGTTGTGTCAAAGATGTTTCTAAATGAAACGCCATCACTTGATCAATATAATCTGCGTATTCAGAAATGGCATGATCACTGCCCTCTAAAATCCAATGATGGGCTTTGGGGTACTTGTTGACCATTTCTCTCCAGTCTAAGACTTCATCACCCTTGGCTGCCACCAAAAGATAACGCTCTGCTTGAGTGATGCCTTGAATATAGAGTTGCTTTAATTCGTCGATGTATTCAGGCAAAAAGTGAAAGTTCTCTTCACTGTGCCAAGCTTTTTGTTGACCAATATAAGCTTCAAGATCTCTCGCTGGTTCAATGGCAGGATTTAGAAGAGTTACACGACTGGGATATTGCTCAGCCAAATAAGTGGCGTAATAACCTCCCAAAGAAGATCCAATCAAAGATAATTTGTTCCAAGTACGCTGATTGATTTCTGCTTGCACCATGGTCATGGCTGCTTTGGGAGATGGCGGCAATTGTGGGCAAAACCAATCCAATTCCTGGCCATTGTTTTGCAAAGCTTGGACCGCTTGATGCGTCAAGCGAGCCTTATAAGAATTGGGAGAAGATTTAAATCCGTGAAGATAAACAATCAAATGCATGCATCCATCATAACGTCACTTCTAATGATTCGGTCTAATATAGAAGATATTCAATCACTGTAAAGAGAGTTTATGGCCACGATCTTCGAAAAATTACTATCGGGTGAACGTCCTTGCGCCAAAGTTTATGAAGATGAATGGGTGTTTGCCTTCATGGATGCTGGCCAAATCAATGATGGCCATGTGATCGTGGCTTCTAAAAAACCGTATGAAACTATTTTAGATATTGAT
>JALRCP010000204.1 GCA_023257325.1 Polynucleobacter sp.
TAGGACCGCCCCACACACCAATGATGATGTACATTGGAATCAAAGTGGCCTCAAAGAATACATAGAAGAGTAAGCCGTCTAACGCAGCAAACACACCAATCATCAAACCTGACAAAATCAGGAATGCCGCCATGTACTGCGCCACGTTTTCAGTAATCACTTCCCACGCTGCAAGAACCACAATCACTGTAATAAAGGCGGTTAAAACCACAAACCACATTGAAATACCATCAACACCTAAGAAGTAGTTGATGTCATAACGAGGCACCCAAGAAACTTGCTCAACAAATTGCATAGCGGCTGTGCTGGTATCAAAACCGCTGATTAATGGCAAAGTCACTGCAAAGCTGAAGAGTGAACCAATCAAGGCCATGATGCGAACATAGCCCTTGCTATTGTCCGAACCTGTGAACAAAATAATCAAACCGAAGATGATCGGTAGCCAAATGGAGTAAGAAAGAATCATATCGGGGCGCTCTATCTATTGTTTTATTTCATGGAGCCCAAGTGGGTATATAAAATCCAGCCAATCAAAGCAATCAGACCAAGAATCATGGCAAAGGCGTAGTGGTACAAATAACCAGATTGAACCTGACGAACATTGGCTGAGAACCAGGCCACCACGCGAGTAGAGCCATTGACTACCCAACCATCAATCAAGCCTTGATCAGCACGTTTCCATAAGCCTGTACCCAATACTCGAGCACCTTTGGCAAACACAGCTTGGTTGAAGTCATCCATGTAGTACTTGTTATCCAACACGTTCTTAATCGGAGCTAAAACACGAGCAAAGAATGCTGGGATTTGCGGCAACCACAAATAGAACACAGCGGCAGTCACTACGCCACCCAAAGCCAAATACAAGACCGAGGTATGCAAGGCATGAGCTGCCATCGCGACAGGACCATGGAAGGCATCAGCCAATTCTTTCATCGCCACATGCTTGCCAACATCTACAAAGATGGCATTGCCAAAGAAATCACCAAATAGCATCGGACCGATAGTAAGGTAGCCGACAATGACTGAAGGGATTGCCAACAAGATCAAAGGCAAAGTCACCACCCAAGGAGACTCATGAGGTTTTTGTCCTGGGGCCAAACCGTGATGATGATCGTCATGGTGATCATCATGCGCATCGTGGCCGTGATTGTCATGAGCTTGTCCAAAGCGCTCTTTGCCATGGAACACCAAGAAATACATTCTGAATGAGTAGAACGCAGTGATAAATACACCTGCCATCACGGCAAAGTAGGCAAAATCTGAGCCTGCAATCGAGCTCTTTCCAACCGCCTCAATGATTGAGTCTTTTGAATAGAACCCTGAGAAAAACGGAGTTCCAATCAAAGCCAAAGAACCGAGCAGAGATGTGAACCAAGTGATGGGCATGTACTTCCACAATCCACCCATGTTTCGCATGTCCTGATCGTGGTGCATGCCCATGATCACACTACCCGCACCCAAGAACAAGAGCGCTTTAAAGAATGCGTGAGTCATCAAATGGAATACAGCGATTGGGTAAGCAGAAACACCCAAAGCCACAGTCATGTAACCCAGTTGTGACAAAGTTGAGTAAGCCACCACTCGCTTGATGTCATTTTGCACGATGCCTAAGAAGCCCATGAACAAAGCAGTGATTGAACCAATCACCAAGACAAATGACAAAGCAGCATCAGACAACTCAAATAATGGCGACATCCGGCTCACCATGAAAATACCTGCGGTCACCATGGTTGCCGCGTGAATCAATGCAGAAATTGGGGTTGGACCTTCCATAGAGTCTGGCAACCAGACATGCAATGGGAACTGGGCTGATTTACCCATGGCCCCAATGAACAAACAAATACAAGCGACAGTTAAAAGATTCCAATTAGTACCCGGCAAGACTTGCTGCACCAAAACATCTTTTTGAGCAAAGACGCCGTCATAGCTCATGCTGCCGCTATAGGCCAATAAGAGACCTATGCCTAAAATGAAACCAAAGTCACCCACACGGTTGACCAAAAATGCTTTCATATTGGCAAAAATGGCTGTTGGACGTTTATACCAAAAGCCAATCAATAAATAAGACACCAAACCGACGGCTTCCCAACCAAAGAATAGTTGTAAGAAGTTATTACTCATCACCAACATCAACATTGAGAAGGTGAATAAAGAAATGTAAGAGAAGAAGCGAGCATAGCCCTCATCTTCAGCCATATAACCAATGGTATAGATGTGAACCATCAAGGAAACAAATGTCACCACGACCATCATCATGGCGGTCAATGGATCAACCAAGAAACCAACCTCTAAACTCAACTCACCCAACTCCATCCAGGTGTAAATCGTGTCATTAAAGCGAGCTCCTGCCATGACATCATTTAAGACCATGAAGGATAAAACGCACGCAATGGCCACGCCCAAGATCGTCACGGTGTGAGCGACAGAGCGACCAATTAAATTGCCAAAAAACTTAGTACCGAATAATCCAGCAACCGCAGCACCCACCAAAGGTGCCAATGGAATCGCTAGCAATACAAGAGGGTTTAAGTTTGGAGTTGTCATAAAGCTGTCTTAACCCTTCAGTTGTCCAAGATCTTCCGCATGAATGGTGTCAAGCTTACGGAACATCGTGACCAAAATTGCCAAGCCAATTGCAGCTTCAGCAGCGGCCACGGTCAAAATAAAGAAAACGAATACTTGGCCATCCATATCACCTAAGTAATGTGAAAAAGCCACAAAATTTAAGTTCACGGCCAATAACATCAATTCCAAAGACATCAATAAAACAATGATGTTTTTGCGATTCAAAAAGATGCCGACCACACCCGTTGCAAATAGGATGGCTGCTAACACCAAGTAATGCGCCAAAGTGATTGTCATGAATAAATCCTTGTGTTGATGTTTTTCATGGTTTTCATCATTCTTTTTGAGCCGACGAATCGGAACTCATCGTCTTAACCATGCGCACACGATCTTCTTTGCGTGTACGAATTTGTTCTGGAATGTTTTGTGTCTTGGTATCTTTGCGACGACGCAAAGTCAAAGCCACTGAAGCAATGATGGCAACCAACAAAACAATGCCGGCCACTTCAAAAGCAAATAAGTAATCGGTGTACAACAACACACCCAATGCCTTGGTATTGCTAGCAGCCAACTCAGGACTGATGTTTCTAACAGGTTGAGTGGTCCCAATAAAACCACGAATCAAGACAATGGCCATTTCAGCCACAATGATGGCACCCACCAAAGACGCAACCGGCATGAATTGTTTGAAGCCTTTGCGCAAATGATCCAAATCAAGGTCAAGCATCATCACGACAAACAAGAACAAGACCATGACGGCGCCCACATAAACCAATACCAACAAAATTGCTAAAAACTCGGCATGCAATAGCATCCAGATGGCCGCAGCAGTAAAGAAGGCCAAGACCAAAAATAAAGCGGCATGAACGGGATTACGAGCAGTCACCACCCGCAATGCTGCAATAACCAATATGGCAGCAAAAACGTAAAAGAAAATTGTTTTAGGATCAAGCATCATTTGTATTTGGCATCCGCTGTTTTATTGGCTGCAATTTCATTTTCATAGCGATCACCTACCGCCAGCAGCATTTCTTTTGTGAAGTAAAGATCGCCACGCTTTTCACCGTGGTATTCATGAATGTGCGTTTCAACAATCGCGTCAACAGGACAAGCTTCTTCACAGAAACCGCAAAAAATACACTTGGTCAAATCAATGTCATAACGTGTGGTTCGACGCGTGCCATCTTCACGTTGATCAGATTCAATAGAAATCGCCATCGCAGGACAGACGGCTTCACACAACTTACATGCAATGCAACGTTCTTCACCGTTTGGATAGCGACGCAAAGCGTGCAAACCACGGAATCGAGGTGACATAGGAGTTTTTTCTTCTGGGTATTGCACGGTGATTTTGGGCTTAAATAAGTATTTGCCCGTCAGTGCCAAACCTTGCAATAGCTCTTTCAACAACAAGCTATTTAAGAATTCACGGATACGCTGGAACATAGTCAAATCCTCGCCTTATTTCCAAATATTCCAGGGCGACAATACCCAAGCACCCACCAACAAAATCCAGAAGATGGAAATTGGAATGAAGACCTTCCAACCCAAACGCATCAACTGGTCATAACGGTAACGTGGGAAAGACGCACGCAACCAAATAAAACAAGATAAGAAGAAGAATGTTTTAGCGATGAGCCAAAAGATTCCTGGAATATCTCTCAAAATTGGTAAATCAACGATTGGCGCCCAACCACCGAAGAACATGATTGAAGTCAGGGCAGCAATCAAAATCATGTTGGCGTACTCAGCCAAGAAGAACATGGCAAAGGCCATACCTGAATATTCAATCATGTGACCCGCCACGATTTCAGACTCACCTTCAACCACGTCAAACGGATGACGGTTTAATTCAGCCACCCCTGAAATGAAATAGATCAAGAACATCGGCAACAGAGGCAACCAGTTCCAAGATAAGAAATTCAAGCCCATGCTCGCGAAATAACCGGTCTGCTGGGACTTCACAATATCACTCAAATTTAATGTTCCAGAAACCACCAAGACAGATGCCAAGGCAAAACCCATCGCAATCTCATAAGAAACCATTTGAGCTGAAGCGCGCATCGCACCTAAAAAAGCATATTTGGAGTTTGATGCCCAACCCGCCAAAATAATTCCATAAACACCTACTGAGGTGATGGCCATCACATACAACAAACCAGCATTCACATTGGCCAACACCATTTCTGCTTGAAACGGCACCACAGCCCATGCAGCAAAAGCAGGCGCAATCACCATCACAGGGGCCACAATGTATAAAACCTTATTGGCCTTGCTTGGCAAAATAACTTCTTTGAGCAACAACTTCAAAGCGTCAGCAATTGGTTGCAACAAACCTAATGGGCCCACACGATTAGGGCCTAAGCGAATATGCATCCAACCAATTAATTTACGCTCCCACAATGTTAGGTATGCCACACAACCAAACATTGGTAATACGATCACCACAATCTTGATCAGCGTCCAAACAATTGGCCAAAGCATCTCACCAAAGAGTGCTAATCCGTGCGTGTTGATCGTTTGAATAAATTCGCTCATACACGCTCCACTGTTAACTGACCAAACATGCTGCCCAATTGAGCGCTAAGCGCTGTTCCGGCAGAAAGTCTAACCACGCCATCGGCCAGAGTATTTTCTTCAGTCACAACCATCGTCACGGCTTGACCTGCTTGAGTGACCTTGACTTGATCACCTTCTTTTAACTGCAATTGCATCATCAAGTGACTTGGCATACCCAACTTCAACCCACGCTTGGCATCTTGAGTCATTTGTAAAGCTGGGGCACGACGCACAATGGCATCACTTGAATGAATCACCACATCTGCTAAACGCTCAATCGCTGGCGTAAATGTGCTGGTAACGGTGGCTTGTGCTGCAGTAGCATTGTTCAACTGAGATGCAAAGTTTTCAGGCAAAGCCTCGTCCAATACCTCTTCAGAGCTATTGAATAGGAAACTATCTAAGTTCAAAAGACCACCCAATACACGCAGCACCTTCCATGCAGGACGTGCAGCGCCCAAAGGTTTGACAACTGCTTGCACAGATTGCAAGGTTCCTTCTGCATTTACAAAGCTACCTGAGGTTTCTGTATAAGGAGTAATGGGCAACATCACATCCGCCTGCTCACGCAATTCAGCGCTATCAAATGCGGTCATCGCAATGACAGTGCCAGCATTGGCCAATTTAGATTTGATCAACTGAGGATCAAAAATATCAGTGCCTGGTTCTACGTTCAGTAACACAACCGCTTTGAGATCTTTTGCCAAAATGCCAGTGATACCATTCGCAGAAACAGCACCCACCAAATGAGCACCCACAGAGTTACCACCTTCAGGTAAGAAACCTAGAGTGGCTTCAGTATGGGTAGCAATAAATTGAGCATAAGCGTGCAATTGCGCAAATTGCGGATGCGCCATCGCAGCAGATCCGAGGAACACTGCTTTACGCTCACCACCAAGCAAACTTTCGGCAATGGCTTTTGCGCTTGGGCTGATATTTGCATTGCTTGGTGCAGCAACACCTTTAGCTTGAGCAACTGCAGCAGCAACTCCTGCAAGCTCTGCTGGCCAGTTGGCGGGGGATACTTGTGCTGATGCAGCCACTGGCATGAGCCAATCTTCAGAACTGGCGCCCAATCTGCTGACTTTGAGCCCGCGCTTAGTCGCCGAGCGAATGCGTGCAGCCAATAAAGGTTGATCTTTTCTTAAGAAGCTACCGATGAAGAATGCTCGTTGCAATTGACCGACATCAGCAATCTTCATACCCAACCAAGGTGCTTTAGGAGCGCCACTGACGTCTGATTGACGCAAGCGAGTTTCAAGATTGTTCGAGCCCAAACCAGAGATAACTTTTTTCAACAAGTGCAACTCTTCAACAGAGGCCATTGGATGAGCCAATGCTGCAATTGAATCTGCGCCATGATCTGCTTTGATAGAAGTCAAGGAACGACTGATGTAATTTAAAGCCGATTCCCAATCAGTTTCAATCCAGCGATTGTCTTGCTTGACCATTGGATTTTTCAAACGGTCTGGACTATTTAAACCTTCGTACGCAAAACGATCACGGTCACTGATCCAGCATTCGTTGATGGCTTCATTTTCCAAAGGGACTGTTCGCAACACTTGATTGGCTTTGGTTTGCATCACCACATTGGTTCCCAATGAGTCATGTGGACTCACAGAGCGCTTACGTCCTAACTCCCATGTGCGAGCTGAATAACGGAAAGGTTTACTGGTTAAAGCACCGACTGGACATAAGTCAATCATGTTGCCTGATAACTCAGAGTCGACAGTTTTACCAACAAAGGAAGTAATTTCAGAATGTTCGCCACGATTGAGCATGCCCAATTCCATGACGCCAGCAATTTCTTGGCCAAAACGAACGCAACGGGTGCAATGAATGCAACGGCTCATCTCTTCCATTGAGATCAATGGGCCCACATTCTTATGAAAGACCACGCGCTTTTCTTCAGAGTAGCGCGATGACGTTTTACCGTAACCAACTGCCAAATCTTGCAATTGACACTCACCACCTTGGTCACAAATTGGACAATCCAAAGGATGGTTAATCAGCAAAAATTCCATCACTGATTTCTGAGCCTGAACTGCTTTCTCAGAATGAGTGTGAACCTTCATACCTGGGGTCACTGGAGTCGCACATGCTGGTAATGGCTTAGGCGCTTTTTCAACCTCAACCAAACACATGCGGCAATTAGCAGCAATCGATAATTTCTTGTGATAGCAAAAATGTGGGATGTGCGTACCAATTTTTTTGGCCGCATCCATCACCATAGAACCCTGTTGGATTTCTACCGTTTTGCCATCAATTTCGATTTCAACCATCTTTTTTCCCGTCTATCCCCAAGCTTCGCTTAAATGTATGCAGGCACAATGCAACGCTTGTGTTCTACGTGATAAGCAAACTCATCCATGTAATGCTTCAACATGCCTCGCACAGGCATTGCTGCAGCATCACCCAATGCACAAATTGTTCTTCCTTGAATATTGGCCGCCACATCATTCAAAAGATCTAAGTCCTCTGGACGACCCTCACCATGCTCAATGCGATTCACAATTCGCCACAACCAACCTGTACCTTCACGGCATGGCGTGCATTGACCACAAGATTCTTCGTGATAGAAATAAGACAAGCGCAACAATGACTTCACCATGCAACGTGTCTCATCCATCACAATCACAGCGCCCGAGCCCAACATAGACCCGGCTTTAGCAATGCTGTCATAGTCCATGTCGGTTTCCATCATCATGGCGCCCGGAACAACAGGAGCTGATGATCCACCAGGAATAACCGCTTTAATTTTTTTGCCACCGCGCATGCCACCTGCCAATTCCAACAAGGTAGCAAATGAGGTGCCCAATGGAATCTCATAATTACCTGGGCGTTCAACGTCACCAGAAATTGAGAAGATTTTTGTTCCGCCGTTGTTAGGCTTGCCTAACTTGGCATAAGCCTCGCCACCGACTGCAAAAATAAATGGTACGGCAGAAAAAGTTTCGGTGTTATTGATTGTCGTTGGCTTGCCATACAAACCAAAGCTTGCTGGGAATGGAGGTTTAAAACGTGGCTGACCCTTTTTACCCTCTAAAGACTCCAATAAGGCTGTTTCTTCACCACAGATGTAAGCACCCCAACCATGGTGTGCATGCAATTGGAATGAAAATTCTGAACCGCAAATCTTGTTACCCAAGAAACCAGCAGCACGAGCCTCTTCTAAAGCCTCTTCAAATCGCACATACCCTTCCCAGATTTCTCCATGGATGTAGTTGTAACCAACCCCAATACCCATGGCGTAAGCAG
>JALRCP010000087.1 GCA_023257325.1 Polynucleobacter sp.
AGCAGGGATAGGCAAGTTGGATTTTGCCCTTCACTTGGCAAAAGCTTTGTTGTGTGAATCAAGCGAAGGCACTCATTCAAAACCATGCGGTGTCTGCGAGGCCTGCCATTGGTTTGATACTGGAAATCACCCGGATTTTGTAGGTGTGGTGCCTGAGAGTCAGGCGCACTTATTGCCTCAAGAAGAAATGCAGGGGGACGGGCTGGAAGATAAACCCAAGCGAGGCAAGAAAAAAGTTGATGATGAGGGTGAAGAAAAGGCTGATAAAAAGGTCAGTGTGGTGATCAAAGTCGACCAAATCAGAGAAGCTTTGGATGGCATTACAACCTCGCCCCACCGAGGTATTCAACGTGTGGTCTTGATTAACCCCATTGAAACGCTTCCTACCGTATCTGCCAACACACTTTTAAAGAATCTAGAAGAACCCCCTGACAGCACATTATTTATTTTGGTCAGTGATCGTCTGGACCGAATATTGCCAACGATTCGATCTCGTTGCCGTTTGATTGCTTTACCTCGACCATCTGTTTCGCAAGCTCTTCAATGGTTAGAACAAGAAATCAAGGCGGTTGGTCGAACGATCTCGACAGATTCCATCTCGCAGACACTGAATGAGTGTGGCGGGGCAGTGATTGATGCAAAGAATCAACTCTTGGGGGTAGGTGGTCAGGATGAAACCAAAGCCGAAGTCACGGATGCTTTGTTAAAAGGTTTGAGTGAGGGTGGTCAAGTCAATTGGTTAGCCGTGGCAGAAGCCGTTCACAAATCCCCCATGCCTGATATTTTGTTAGTCCTCGAGCGATGGGTGGCTGATTTAATGAGTCAACAACAAGCGGGCTTGATTCGTTATTACCCCATGCGACAGCGTGCCTTAGAGCAATGTTCAAAAAATGCCCGATCTCATAAATTGAGCGATTATTGGAAGGCTTTGTTGGATGCCAGAAGACATGAATTGCACGCATTGGCAAATCGCGTTCAAATTGAAGCCTTGTTGATACGTTATCAAGAAGTTTTTAAAGATTGATGGTGTTCATTGATTTGAACCCATGACCGGATAAGAATGACCTATGTTTGTTGACTCTCACTGCCATTTAGACTTTCCTGAGTATGCCAATCAAGTTCCTGAACTCTTGGCCAATATGAAAGCGTCTAAAGTTGATTACGCCCTGTGCATTTCAGTTGATATGCCAGACTTTCCGAATGTCTTGGCACTGGCGAAAACTCACGACAATCTATTTGCCACGGTGGGCACTCATCCAGATTACGAAGACACCCCTGAGCCCACAGAGGATCAATTGGTTGAACTGGCCCAGCATCCCAAAATTTTAGCGATTGGTGAAACTGGCTTGGACTATTACCGCATGGGTGATAAAACCCATGAACAAATGGAGTGGCAAAGAGATCGATTTCGCAGGCACATACGGGCGGCTAAACGCGTTAACAAACCATTGATCATTCATACCCGTTCGGCTTCACAAGATACCATTCGTATTCTGAAAGAAGAGGGTGCCGAACAGGTGGCAGGGGTGATGCATTGCTTTACTGAAACCTGGGAAGTTGCAAAAGCGGCCATGGACATGGGTTTTTACATCTCATTTTCGGGCATTGTGACCTTTAAGAGTGCCAAGGACTTGCAAGAAACCTGCAAAAAGGTTCCACTTGAGCGCATGTTGATTGAAACGGATTCACCATTCTTAGCTCCAATACCTCATCGAGGAAAAACCAATCAACCTGCCTGGGTAGCTCATGTAGCCGATTTCATTGCCAATCTCAGAGAAGTTCCGGTTGAAACCATTGCGCAGCAAACAACCCAGAACTTTAAAACCTTGTTTAAAGCCCCTATTTAATTCATAGATCACTTATATTTCTTATAATTTAATGCAAAAATCATTTATAAACTGTTGTTTTTTATTGATATTTTCTTCTTATTTTTTGATTCTTGGAAATGCTCATGCCCAAGGGATGTCTCAAGTGCAACAGTATCAAGTGGACGCGTTTTTAAAGGATGTGAAGTTCAATGATGTGAAATCGGTTAAAAAGGCGCTCGCGGATGGTATGAGCCCCAATGCGATGGATCAAAAAGGTAATTCAGCCTTGACCATTGCCATCACAGAAAAATCACTCGATGTTGCGAAGTTATTGATTGATTCAGCATCCATTGATTTGGAAAGACCTAATTTAGCGGGTGAAACGCCCATCATGATGGCTGCATTTCATGGATCTTTTGATTTGGTTCAGTATTTGATTGAAAAACGCCAAGTTGAGATCAATAAACCCGGTTGGTCGGCCTTGCATTATGCGGCCACCAATGGTCATTTAAAGATTGCGACTTATTTATTGGATAAAAATGCTTATGTAGACCCCGAAAGTCCGAATGGAACAACGGCATTGATGATGGCTGCCCGTGGGGGGCATATTGAGGTTGTTAAATTATTGCTTGATCGCGGGGCAGATTTATCCAAGCGCAATGCGGTTGGCATGACTGCGATTGATTTTGCTGAGCAACACAACCAATCTGAAATTGCCACAGGTCTGAAGTCACGTTGGTTAAAGCTTCATAAGAAGGCTTATCGGCCACTGACCAAGTAATAGGAACTTGGGAAGATACTTTTGTCGTTTTAATCATTTATTCGCATAATCATTATTATGTTAAATAAGATAAAGATGGAGTTTCAGGATGTCTATGAAAATGCCATTTATGTGGTTTTAGCCAACCCCACTTCATCATTGCAACAAGGCAACCCAGAGTTCCAGATCCAAATGGGTCAAAGGAATGAATATCTCAATCAATGGATGAATAACAACGGATATCAGAGCTTAGCCATCATCACGGCTTGCAATCCAAAAGGTATGAGGATGGATGATAGTGAAAACCAAAAAGGCATGAATCTATTAAAAGA
>JALRCP010000147.1 GCA_023257325.1 Polynucleobacter sp.
GAAAAGTTCTTGTGCCGCTTCTTGTAATGCTTGTTGAAATTCAGTTTTCAGTTCATTTTTAATGAGCACGTAATCAGGTGCAATGCAAGTTTGTCCTCCATTTAAGAGCTTGCCATAAATAATTCTTTTAGCAGCATCTAATAAATGAGCATCATCATGAATGACCGCAGGAGACTTGCCCCCTAATTCAAGGGTCAGTGGGGTTAAATGATCGGCCGCTGCGCGCATGACTTGTTTGCCGGTGGCAGTTGAACCGGTAAAGAGAAGGTGGTCAAAAGGAAGCGAGGCAAAATCTCTGGCCACATTTTCATCACCCGTGGTCACTGAGAACTCGAATGGGTGAAAAAATTCACCAATGAGCGTGGCCAAATATCCTGACGTTCTGGCAGAGCGTTCAGATGGTTTCAGCCAAACTCGATTCCCCGCAGCCAAAGCTGCAATGGCAGGAACTAGGGCCAATTGAATCGGGTAATTCCACGAACTGATAATGCCCACAACTCCTTTGGGTTGTGCTTGTACCCAAGCTTTGGATGGCTTGAAATGCATGGGTAAGGAAACGTCTTGAGGTTTCATCCAAGACTTGAGGTGTTTGATGGCATATTTTGCTGCTTGGCGAACCATGTTTAATTCGGCCAAGCGAGTCTCTACAGAATGGCGATTGCCAAAATCTGCATGAACCACTTTGCATAGATTTTCTTCGTATTGATCAATCATTTTGACCACACGTTCAATGCGTTCTTTACGTTCGGCAAAACTCGGTGAGCAATCGTGTAAAAACGCTTTCTTTAAATCTTCAAGGTGTAGGGTGAGTGAGTTCATAGGCAAGATGTCAAAAGATGCTTGCGAGTATAGGTGGAATTCATTCAATTCAATATCAGGGATTTGACTGATTTTTAAACAATTTTTCTAAGCCTGCATGAAATTGTCAGCCCCATTAAGATGATGCTTATGAATTCAATCCAACTTGAGCAAGCCACATTGGGTGGCGGATGTTTTTGGTGCTTAGAAGCTGTTTATCAACAGGTCAGAGGTGTTACTCATGTTGAGTCTGGCTATGCTGGGGGTCATACCTTAAACCCTGACTATGAGTCAGTGTGCCAAGGAAGAACGGGTCATGCTGAAGTCGTCCGAATTCACTTTGCCCCCGGTGTGATCGATTACACCACGCTTCTACAAGTATTTTTTGCCATTCATGACCCCACCACCCTCAATCGTCAGGGGAATGATTTAGGAACACAATACCGATCCGTTATTTATAGCCATGACACTCAACAAAGACAGTTGGCTCTTGCGATGATTGAGCGTCTGAGCCGAGAAAAGATATTTCAAGATCCGATTGTGACTGAGGTGGTAGATTTGCCGGTGTACTACCCAGCTGAGGACTATCACCAAAATTACTTTAATCAACATCCTGAACAGGGTTATTGTGCTTTTGTGGTCAGTCCTAAAGTAGCAAAATTCAAAGCCCAATTTAAAGAACTTTTGATTTAAATCAAGCAAACTGAATTAAGGTGCTAAACGTTCAATTTTCCATTGATTCTGATGCAAGGTATAGCGAATTCTGTCGTGCAAACGAGAGGGGCGTCCTTGCCAAAACTCAAGTACTTCCGGTTTGACTCTAAAGCCTCCCCAGTGAGGTGGTCGAGGAGGATTAAGTGCAAATTTCAATGCGTATTCTGCGGCTTTGGCTACTAAAACACTGCGCCCAGAAATAACTTGACTTTGGGGGGAGGCCCAAGCGCCAATTCGAGAATCCAAAGGTCTTGAGTGAAAGTATTCATCACTCTCTTGGTCCGATACTTTCTCAATTGAACCTTCGATGCGTATTTGGCGTTCAAGTTCAGGCCAAAAGAATAAAAGGGCGGCGTGGGGGTTGGCCTGCAAAGCTAGACCTTTGCGGCTGTTGTAATTGGTGAAAAAAACAAAGCCTTGAGGGCTGACATCCTTGATCAAAACCACTCGAGCACTCGGTTTGCCATTTTCATCAACCGATGCTACTGTCATAGCATTGGGTTCAGGTAACTCGGCGTGTTGAGCTTGGTCAAACCAAATCTTGAATTGATCAATTGGATTTGGGGTGACGTCCTCTTCAGAGAGGCTGCCCATCATGTAGGATTTTCTGAGGTCGGCTAGCTTGGTCATGGGCTAAGTATATATAGTCTTGAGTGCTTTTGTTGAACCTAAAAAATCAGTTGAATTTTTAAAAGGAAGATTGATGTCGGTTGATGTTCAAAAAG
>JALRCP010000162.1 GCA_023257325.1 Polynucleobacter sp.
CAGCTTCATTGACTTAGATCTCTAAATTATCAATCAGGCGAGTTTTGCCTAACTTGGCGGCAGCCAATACCACCAAAGCTTCATTGCAAGATAATTCAGCATCGTTGGCACTTAACAAATCTTTGCGTTTGCGCACAGAGATGTAATCGGGCTGCCAGCCACGAGTGCTTAATTTAGCAATCGCTTCTTGTTCAATCCGCAGAATATCTGTTGCAGTGAGTTTGCCCTGTAATACCTTGTCTTGCACTTCTTTCAGTGTTTGTATTAGTTGAACAGCTTCGGCGCGTTCTTCAGTTGATAAATAGCCGTTTCTGGAAGATAGGGCCAAGCCATCTTCAGCGCGCACAGTCTCTGCTGGAACGATGTCTACAGGTAAAGCCAACTGACGACACATTTGGCGTATGACCATCAACTGTTGGTAATCCTTCTTACCAAACACTGCTACCTTAGGTTGAACGCAAGAAAATAACTTTAGAACAACAGTGCAAACACCTTGGAAAAATCCCGGGCGGAATTCCCCTTCAAGAATCTTGCCCAAATTTTGTGGCGGCTCTACGCGATATTCTTGGGGCTCTGGATAAAGATCTTTTTCTGTTGGAGCAAATAAAACATACACCCCTTCTTTTTCAAGCTTTTCAACGTCTGCTTCAAAAGTACGAGGATATTTATCAAAATCTTCATTCGGGCCAAATTGCAAACGGTTCACAAAGATACTTGCAATCACGGGATCGCCATGCTGTCTGGCTAGACGCATCAAAGACAGATGACCTTCATGCAAATTTCCCATGGTGGGAACAAAGACGGCACGATTTTGACCACGCAATTGATCGCGCAAATCTTGAATATCGCTAATAATTTTCATGAAGAGGCCGCTTTAATCTTAAAAATAGGACTGAACAAACTTCAGTTAGGCGAGTAAGACAGGCGCACGTAAATGGGTGCATACGGTTCAGCTTGAGTAATCTCAATTAAAGACTCTCTGGATAACTCAAGCATGGCGATGAAGTTAACCACAACCATGGGAGCCCCTTGACCAGAGGCAATCGCTTCTTCGAATAAATCTGTAAATTCAATGAAACGCTCGCCTTGCAAGCGACGCAAGATGCGAGTCATGAAGTCACGCACAGATAATTGCTCACGAGTAATGGTGTGGTGCTGATTAAGTTTGGCGCGATAGAGGACGTCTTTCCATGCCGCCTGAATATCCAAAGGATTGATATCTGGCCATGTTACTGCCACAGTGGTGTCAACGTGGCCATTGGCTTTGTAGAAGTCGCGACCTAATACAGGTAATTTATCCAACTCTTGGGCAGCCAATTTCATGCGCTCGTACTCTAGCAAGCGGCGAACCAATTCTGCGCGCGGATCTTCTACTTCCTCATCGCTGTCAGCTTTCTTCATTGGCAATAACATGCGAGATTTAATTTCAATCAACATGGCAGCCATGAGTAAATACTCAGCAGCAAGTTCTAAATTCGAATGGCGAATTTGTTCAATATAGCCAAGGTACTGCTTGGTTACCTCAGCCATTGGAATATCCAAGACATTGAAATTTTGCTTGCGGATCAAATACAGCAATAGATCCAAGGGGCCCTCAAACGCCTCTAAGAAAACCTCAAGGGCATCGGGTGGAATGTATAGGTCAGAAGGAAGTTGAAATAAAGGCTCACCATACAGTCTGGCAAATGACTCAGACATGCCATCGGTGACTTCCGGAATTGCGGTAATCAAATCGCTCATTGATAAACGTAAGCTTTTTGCTTCACGCGGGCGATGAGATTGCGTTGTTGTTCTTCTGGAGAAGTGGGGGCTTTGTCCCACAAAAGGGCGCGTCCCTCCTGTTGGGCTTGCTCTAGCTCAGGTTTTTGAGCTTTTAGCTCTTCCAGAAACTGGGTAATGTTTGATTTATATTGGGCCATAATTTGTCAATTGTAGCGATTTAAGAGACTTAGCTGCCTACATTTACCTTACAAGCATCCTCGGCAATCTTTTTTGCCCTTTCAAAGGCTGCTGCAAGGCTTTCTAGAGCATTTTCTTCCCCGATTTCATCGATAAAGCCGCTGCGCATCATCAAAGAATTTGGTTGCTCATTGGCACTGCAAACCAACAGGGTGCCGCCGTGATTTTTCAGGGTTTTATTCAAAGCTTTGAGAGCATCAATACCACTGGTATCAATATTAATGAGTTGATGCATTTCTAAAATGAGTACTTGTGGTTTGGGGCGGTTCTTTTCATGGGGGTCAAATAAATCTTCAACCTTATCAATCGCTCCAAAAAATAAGGAACCGTAAATGCCGTAGGCTTCGACTCGGTGATGAAGAGAAAACTGATCCTCAAGAGGTAAGTCATCTTGAGATAAAAAATCCTCGGGCAACTCCAGGCGCTCAATTCGGGTGAGAGATGAAATTCGATAAATGAAGAAAATACATGCCAGTATCAATCCCACCTGAACAGCCACTGTCAAATCAAACACAATCGTCAAAAAGAAAGTGCCTAGCAAAATGAGCTTATAAGTGATGTTGAATTGTTTTAAGCGTTTGAACTCTGCAACATCAAACATATTCCATGCGATGTAAATCAAAATGCCTGCCAAACAAGCCATTGGAATATGACTGGCCATAGGGGCGGCGATCAACATGATGCACAAAATCACCAGCGCATGAATCACCCCAGAAACAGGTGTTTTAGCTCCAGCCTTGGCATTGGTGACTGTTCTTGCAATCGTTCCTGTGACCGGTAATCCGCCAAAGAACGGCACCACAATATTGGCGATGCCTTGCCCCATGAGTTCTTGATTGGGGTCATGTTTGTCATTGCTAGCGTTGTCAGCCACTCGGGCGCAGAGCAAAGATTCAATCGCCCCTAGCAGTGCAATGGTGAGTGTTGGCGCAAATAATTGTTTGGCGGTTTCCCAATCCAATGCTGGGATTTTCGGGGCGGGGATGTTGTGTGGAATTTCACCAAATCGACTGCCGATGGTTTCAATGGGAAGACCTAAGAAACTCACGAGGATGGTCACTGTCACCATAGAGAAAATAATGCCTGGTACTAGGGCGATAGGTTTCCAAAAGCGGGCCAATGGAGCGGTCACTTTAGGCCACACAATGATCAATATCAACGTGCCGGCGCAAGTGAGGGTCGCCATCAGATTGGCTGAGTTGGCATATTGATAAAACGCATTGATTTGAGAGAAGAAATCAGCAGGAACCTTGGCAATCTGTAAGCCAAAGGCATCTCTCACTTGAGACAAACCAATGAGTACTGCAATGCCACTGGTAAAGCCAATGATGATGGCTACAGGGATAAAACGAATTAAGTTGCCAACCCTAAAAAGCCCCATGGCAACGAGTAATATGCCTGCCAAAAAAGTAGAAAGAATTAAATTGGCCACACCGTATCGTTCTACGATGGCATAAACAATCACCACAAAGGCGCCAGCTGGCCCACCAATTTGAACTTTGCTGCCTCCAAAAACAGAGGTCAGAAAACCCCCAATAACAGCTGCAATTAAGCCTGCCTCTGGCTTTAATCCTGAGGCGATTGCAAATGCAATCGCCAGAGGTAGAGCAATCACTCCGACCGTGATCCCACTGCTTAAATCACTGATGAAAGTTTGGCTGTTGTAGCCTTGGATGGCGTCAACGATTTTGGGTCGAAAACGCGCTAGTTGAATCATTGTTGATTGGCTGCGATGAGCTGATCAATTAAGGCAGAGTCAATCCGAGTCATGAGATGTTGATAAGGATTGATGGCCTGTTTGGATGACAAGGGTTGATTCACATCATCCCAAGTCATTGGCGCAATATTGAGGAATTTTTCAACTCCGGTTGCCACATGAGGTACTACTGGTTTTAGGAACAAGGTCAAGCGCCTAAATGCCTCTAAGGTAACACTACAGATGGTTTGTAATTCGTTTTCTTTGCTTGGATCTTTGGCGATTTCCCAAGGCTTATTGCTATCAACAAAACCATTCACGGCATCGGCAAGCTCCATGATGCGACGCAAGGCTTTGGCATATTCACGAGCTTCATAGAGTTCTGCGATTTCATCTTTGGCGTCGGCCAATTGAGCCAGTAGCGGATGACTCATGGCAGCGTCTACCACGATGCCACCAAATCGTTTTACTAAAAATCCGGCGCTACGGCTTGCAATGTTGATGTACTTGCCCAATAAATCACTGTTCACTCGGGCGGTAAAGTCTTGAAGATTTAAATCCAAGTCTTCCATGGTGGCGTTGAGTTTGGCAGCAAAGTAATAACGTAACCATTCGGGATTGAGGCCACACTCAATCACGCTGTGAGCTGTGATGAAGGTGCCGCGTGACTTACTCATCTTTTCGCCATC
>JALRCP010000203.1 GCA_023257325.1 Polynucleobacter sp.
ACCTTTTACGGTAATAGTTAATGAAAAAGGGACCATTATTAAGTCAAAACTCGGCAAAATAACCGAAGATGAGCTCAGTTCATGGATTGATAGCGTTATAATCCCCTCTAAGTAAAAAAACTATAGGAAGGGCATCATGGATTTACGAAAACTCAAAACTTTGATCGATTTAGTAGCCGAATCTGGCGTATCAGAACTAGAAGTAACAGAAGGCGAAGACAAAGTACGTATCGTTAAAAATCCCGCCCCAATCGCCGCACCCGCACAACAAATTTACGCACCAGCCCCGGCCGCCGCTCCAGCAGCTCCAGCTCCAACAGCTGCTTCAACTGCTCCGGCAGAAGCTGCCGCACCAGCAGTACCAACTGGTCATGCCGTGAAATCTCCAATGGTGGGTACGTTCTACCGCTCACCAACGCCTGGTGCTGATGCATTTGTGAAGATTGGTGATACCGTTAAAGAAGGTCAAACTCTTTGCATCATCGAAGCGATGAAACTACTAAATGAGATTGAATCTGATAAATCAGGCGTAGTAAAAGAAATTCTTTGCGAGAACGGCCAAGGCGTTGAATTTGGTCAGGCTCTGTTCATTATTGGCTAATCAAAGCTAAAGCTTAAAAAGGGTTACCCAATGTTTGAAAAGATTCTTATCGCCAACCGTGGCGAAATCGCTCTGCGTATTCAAAGGGCCTGTCGCGAGATGGGCATCAAAACCGTGGTGGTTTTTTCAGAAACCGATCGCGATGCCAAATATGTCAAGTTAGTCGACGAAGCTGTTTGCATTGGTCCAGCACCATCAGCACAAAGCTATCTGAACATGCCCGCCATTATTTCTGCTGCAGAAGTGACCGATGCTCAAGCGATCCATCCAGGCTACGGGTTCTTATCTGAAAACGCAGACTTTGCTGAACGCGTAGAAAAGTCAGGGTTTGTGTTCATCGGCCCAACTGCCGAATCGATTCGCTTAATGGGAGATAAGGTTTCTGCCAAACAAGCCATGATTCGCTCTGGAGTGCCCTGCGTGCCTGGCTCAGAAGGCGCCCTACCTGACAACCCCAAAGAAATTATTGCAACTGCCAAAAAAATTGGCTACCCAGTGATTATTAAAGCAGCGGGTGGCGGTGGCGGTCGAGGTATGCGCGTGGTTCACACAGAAGCGCACCTCATCAACGCAGTCAACATGACGCGAGAAGAAGCAGGTCGAGCTTTTGGTAACCCTGAAGTCTATATGGAGAAATTCTTAGAGAATCCTCGCCACGTAGAGATTCAGATTTTGGCTGATACCCACAAAAATGCTGTTTATTTAGGTGAACGTGATTGCTCCATGCAGCGTCGTCACCAAAAAGTGATTGAAGAGGCCCCTGCGCCTGGCATTGATCGTCGATTGATTGCCAAAATTGGTGAGCGTTGCGCCGAAGCGTGCCGCAAGATTGGTTATCGTGGCGCCGGTACTTTTGAGTTTTTGTACGAGAACGATGAGTTCTACTTCATTGAAATGAATACCCGTGTTCAGGTTGAACATCCTGTGACCGAATTGATCACTGGCATTGATATCGTGCAACAACAGATTCACATTGCTGCGGGTGAAAAGTTACCTTTCCGTCAAAAAGACATTGAGTTCAAAGGGCATGCGATTGAATGCCGCATCAATGCAGAAGATCCTGTCAAATTCATGCCAAGCCCAGGAAAAATACAGTCATGGCACATGCCTGGCGGCCCCGGTATTCGCGTTGACTCGCATGCCTATGCGGGATACTTTGTACCCCCCACCTACGACTCAATGATTGGTAAGTTGATTGCCTATGGCGCAACTCGCGAACAAGCCATTCGTCGTATGCGCATTGCCTTATCAGAAGTGGCGATCGATGGCATTTTGACCAATATTCCCTTGCATCGTGAATTGATGCTTGACCCCAAGTTTGAACAAGGCGGCACAAGCATTCATTACTTAGAGCACAAATTGGAAGAGCAAGCTGCCTCACGTCGTGGCAACACGAAGTAATTCAGCAGCTACTCATCTATGGCCTTTCGTGAATTAGTTTTTACGGTCTCCGAGGATCTCGCTGAGAGTCTCGGGGACGCTCTGATGGAGCTTGGGGCTTTATCCATTTCAGTAAGCGATGCAGCAGCCAACACTGATGCCGAGAAGCCACTTTATGGTGAACCTGGTTTAACCCCCGATCGTCAAGCTTGGGAACAATCCCAAGTGATTGCTTTGTTTGATGAGAATGGCTTAAGTGTTGCTGAAATTTCTTTGGCCTTGACTGAAGAAGGTTTTCAAGTCAACACGCCGATAGAGCGGTCTGTCGCAGAACAAGACTGGGTTCGCTTAACTCAATCTCAATTTGACCCCATACAAGTCGGTCAGAGGTTATGGGTAGTGCCCTCTTGGCATGAAGCCCCTAAGGATCCTCAAGCAGTCTGTTTGGCCGTTGATCCGGGCTTGGCATTCGGTACAGGTAGCCACCCCACCACTAAATTGTGTATGCAGTGGCTCGAAGAACATCCTGATTTAGCCAGTAAAACACTTTTAGACTATGGTTGTGGGTCAGGTATTTTGGCCATTGCTGCCAAACGTTTGGGTTGTGGTGATGCTCTTGGAGTGGACATTGACCCTCAGGCAGTGATTTCTGCCAAAGACAATGCTCTACGCAATGAGGTCACCGTTGACTTTAGATTACCTGAAGAAGATAGCACACATAGCCAGCATGATGTGGTGGTCGCCAACATTTTGGCTAATCCGCTTCAAGTGCTCGCTCCTGCACTGTGTCAACGCATTGCGCCCAATGGGCACATTGTTCTTTCTGGAATTCTTGAACGTCAAGCCGAGGAAGTCATTGCTACTTATCAGCCTTGGATTCAACTGCATGTTTGGCGTGAGTGTGATGGCTGGGTTTGTTTAACAGGTCAATTGGGCTCAAATACATCAGAAAATTCAGCCTCTTCTCAAAAAAAAACTTTAGCTAAGGACGATTCCAGCGACTTGGGTGCAAGTAAAAAAGTCCGTCGCTACTGGGGAATTTTTGTTCTAGCCATCTTGATGGCAGTGGTTTTTTTACAAATCATTTATTTAAGCCGTCAAACCTTGGCACTTCAAATTGCCAAAATGCCCCCAAGTATTCAAGCCATAGCTACAAAAGCATTTACATCAATTGACAATGTCTTGTGCCAATATTTGACGTGCAAGGAATTTCCACTAAGAGATTTCTCTGCTTGGGCCATTGAGTTGGCTCATTTAAAAATTAATCCGCCTCAGGCAAGATCTTCACAGGTTACTGGAGTTCTTGAGCTTCAAATTAGAAATAAATGGTCTGCTTTGGTGGCATGGCCCAATCTTTTACTCACCATCACCGATGCCAATGACCAAGTGTTGGCAGAAAAATTACTCCATCCAAAAGATTGGCTACCCCAAAATCAAGAGGGAATTGATATTGAAAAAGGCTCTCAAGGCCCTGCGGAAGTCGCTAGCAATGTGTTCATGAACCTACCGGATGCAGCAGCTGGCTTTAGATTAAGAGTGCTTTACGCCATTCCTTCAGAGGTACAGAACCCTACTTCAAATCAATAAACATCTATTATTTAATCAATGAACCAAGGAATCTCATGTCTAGCTTAATTTGCGGCTCAATTGCTTTCGATACCATCATGAATTTTGAAGGCCGCTTTCAAGATCAAATCTTGGCCGATCAGATTCATATTCTGAACGTGGCATTTTTAGTCCCTAGCATGCGCCGTGAATTTGGGGGTTGCGCAGGCAACATTGCCTACAACCACAAGTTATTGGGGGGCGAACCCATCATCATGGCTACAGTTGGAGGGGATGCGGGTTCTTACTACGATCAATTGGCAAAGTACAAGATCAGTGCTGATCACATTCGTGAACTGCCCGAAGCATTTACTGCTCAAGCGATGATCACAACAGACCGCGATAACAACCAAATCACAGCCTTTCATCCAGGGGCCATGGGCGAATCTCATCTCAACAAAGTGGTAGATGTACTGGCTCATCGACAAACACATCAATTGAATCGGCCAAAAATTGCCATTGTTGCCCCAGATGGTCGTCAAGGCATGATTGAGCATTGCCAACAATTAGCTGATGCGCAGATTCCATTTATTTTCGATCCAGGCCAAGGCTTACCAATGTTTGATGGAAAAGATTTACTCTCATTCATTGATCAAGCAACTTATGTGGCCGTGAATGACTATGAAGGTGAAATGTTGGCTCAACGAACTGGCTTATCACTTGAGCAGATTTCTCAAAAAGTTGAGGCCTTGATTGTGACGAAGGGTGCACAAGGCGCTGAAATTCATACCAAAGGTAAGAAAATTGAAATTCCAGTGGTTCCCGTAGCAAAAGCCATTGATCCAACCGGCTGCGGAGATGCTTTCCGAGGAGGGTTGCTGTTCGGCCTAGAGCAAGATTTTGATTGGGAGACTACCGGTCGCCTTGCCAGTTTGATGGGATCGATCAAAATTGCCAGTCAAGGCCCACAAAATCACGAACCGTCTATCGATGAAATCAAGGCTCAATTCAAACAAGCCTTTGGTTACAGCTATTAATTCTTAATCTTCAGAAAAGAAAAAACCCGCTAAGGCGTTAAGCTCTAGCGGGTTTGATTCCCTTCCAGGAATCAGTCCCTAATTAGATTAAGGACGTGAACCTGTTGGGAAAGGCCAAGCAGCGGCTGGATTTAAAACTGTCTTTGCTGATGAAGCAGGAGCAGCTTTAACCGCTGGCTTTTTAGCTGCTGGTTTTTTAGCAGCTGGCTTACTTACTTTTTTTTTACTACTTTTTTAGCAGCTTTTTTAGCAGCAGGCTTCTTAGCAGCAGCTTTTTTAGCTGGCTTTTTAGCAGCTACTTTTTTAGCAGCAGGCTTCTTAGCAGCAGCTTTCTTTGCAGCTGGCTTTTTAGCAGCAGCTTTTTTAGCAGCAGGCTTCTTAGCAGCTACTTTCTTTGCAGCTGGCTTTTTAGCAGCAGCTTTTTTAGCAGCAGGCTTCTTAGCAGCTACTTTCTTTGCAGCTGGTTTCTTTGCAGCTACTTTTTTAGCAGCTGGTTTCTTTGCAGCAGGTTTTTTCTTGGCAGTTGCCATATTAATCTCCTTCACGTGAGAGTGATTTACTAATACTACTGATTAAAGAGACCCGACCACACCAATTTCGTGTGAGCGAGCC
>JALRCP010000217.1 GCA_023257325.1 Polynucleobacter sp.
AGTAGTTAAGCGACCGGTGTGTTTAAAAGCTTCACGCGTTACGGTGGGGTAATAGATTAATTTTTCACGAATGAGTTCGCCGAGGTATTCATCTTTTGGCAATTCATTTTTAATGTAATCGCCATAAGCCAGTTCGCTTACCAAGCGCACTCCATGTATTAACACAACCTTCTCAAACTTTTCATAAGTCTCGGGATCGCGAATGATACTCATGAACGGGGCTAAACCTGTGCCCGTACTAAATAAGTAAAGATGTTTGCCAGGATTTAAATCATCCAATACCAAAGTGCCAACAGACTTTTCGCTAACCAAGATGGGATCCCCCACTTGGATGTTTTGTAAGCGTGAAGTGAGTGGACCGTTTTCTACCTTGATGCTTAAAAACTCGAGGTGCTCTTCGTAGTTGGCACTGGCCACACTATAAGCACGCACCAAGGGTTTGCCTTCAACTTCAAGACCAATCATTAAAAAATGACCATTGCGAAAACGCAGACTCTTATTACGGGTCGTCGTAAAGCTAAATAAAGTGTCATTCCAATGCTTGACCGATAGCACTGTCTCTGTGTTGTAGCTGGCCATATTTTCCTGAGTAAAAGTATCAGAGTCAGATGACTCGTTGGGATGGCCCTATTTTAAACGCAGGCGAATAGGCCAATACCAAAGAGCTTCAACTATTTAGGTTTTTATTGATGCTAATCAGTTATCAAGAATTAGACTGGCTTTAAAAACTGCTAAAACTGCTCCGGCGATAGACTGTTGACGGCAGCCCCTCCCTCCAATACTGAAGTTGCTGCACCCGGCACTTGGCTCAACAAATACTCTGCATAGAAGCGAGCAGTCGCAATTTTTGCAGAAAAGAATTCAGGATCCTCAGCTAATTTTTGCTCAGCCACAATCAAGGACCGCGCCATTTGCCACCCAGAAATAAGTAAACCAGCCAATCGCAAATACGCAACACTGCCAGCAAAAACATTTTTGGTGTCTGTTTTAAAGTTAGCAAGTACATAATCAACTACAGCCTCAAATGAAGTCCGGGCAGTAGAAAGATGCTTCAACATCGCTTGTGCGGCAGGGGTAGAACTCTTTCTCAACTCAGCCTCGGTGGCTTGAATGGATTGAGCTATTTGCTTGGCTACCTTGCCGCCATCGCGATACGTTTTGCGACCAATGAAGTCATTGGCTTGTATGGCGGTCGTTCCTTCATAGATAGGCAAGATACGAGCATCTCGATAGAACTGTGCTGCCCCAGTCTCTTCAATAAAGCCCATACCCCCATGAACTTGAACACCCAAGCTAGCAACATCCACAGATAACTCTGTGGCAAATCCTTTGACAATCGGTACCAAATATTCATAAAGGGCTAAATTACTTTGACGCACGGATTCATCTGGGTTGAAGTGAGCCTGATCACTGGCTGCTGCTGCAACATAGGCCATGGCTCGAGCGCCCTCTGTGTAGGCACGCATGGTCATTAACATGCGCTTCACATCAGGATGATGAATGATGGCAACTGGACCATCGGATCCTGCCAAATCTTTAGACTGCGTGCGATCTTTTGCATACTGAACTGCTTTTTGATACGCACGATCAGCAATCGCGATTCCCTGCATCCCGACTGCAAAGCGAGCAGCGTTCATCATGATGAACATGTACTCTAGGCCACGATTTTCTTCACCCACCAAATAACCAATTGCTCCACCGTGATCACCAAACTGTAAAACGGCGGTTGGACTCGCCTTAATGCCTAGCTTGTGTTCAATCGACACACAATAAGCATCATTGCGCTCACCCAGAGAACCATCTGTATTCACTAAAAACTTCGGTACGACAAATAATGAAATACCTTTAACACCCTCGGGTGCTCCAGGGCATCTTGCCAACACCAAATGAATGATATTTTCGGCCATATCGTGTTCACCATAGGTGATATAAATTTTGGTGCCAAAAATTTTGTAAGTGCCATCACTCTGAGGCTCAGCTCGTGTTCGTACGGCTGCCAAATCTGAACCAGCCTGTGGTTCAGTGAGGTTCATGGTACCCGTCCACTCGCCACTCACCATCTTGGGAATGTATCGTTCTTTCAGCTCACTACTGGCAGCAGTCAATAACGCTTCAATGGCGCCATCGGTCAGCATCGGACAAAGTGCAAAAGACATATTGGCAGCATGCAACATTTCTGAGCAGGCGGTGGCAATGACTTTTGGAAATCCTTGACCACCGAACTCTGTCGGATGAATCACCCCTTGCCAGCCAGCTTCTCCAAATTGCTTAAAAGCCTCCTTAAAGCCTGGCGTGGTAGTGACTGCCCCATCTTTAAAAGTACTGGGGTGTTGATCACCGGTCCAATTAAGCGGTGCCACCACCTCATTACAAAACCTAGCGGATTCCTCTAAAACAGCCGCAGCTGTCTCGTAACCATAATCATTCAAACCAGGGATATTGGCGACCTCATCAACCCCAGCCACGTTTTGAAGCACAAATAACATCTCTTTTAAAGGGGCGGAATAACTCATCACTTGTTCCTATTGTGTATATGAACCGATATTTTTAGATTATTAAATTTTTAGCGAATCTTAAACGTCAATGGCAGTGGCCGACCCTGCTCGTTTACGCAATTCAAATTTTTGAATTTTTCCTGTGGACGTTTTAGGCAAATCACCAAAAACAACTGCACGAGGCACCTTAAATCCTGCCATGTGCTTTTTACAGTGCTCGATAATATCTTGTGCAGTCACCTGGCTGTTCGCTTTGACCTCTATGAATGCGCAAGGCGTTTCGCCCCATTTAGGATCTGGCTTTGCAACCACAGCAGCGGCTAAGACTGCTGGATGACGATAGAGGACATCTTCAACCTCAATGGAGGAAATGTTTTCACCCCCAGAAATGATGATGTCTTTGCTGCGATCTTTGATTTTCACGTAGCGGTCGGGTTCCATCACGGCCAAGTCACCGGTGTGAAACCAGCCACCTGCAAATGCTTCTTGGGTGGCCTTTGGGTTTTTCAAATAGCCCTTCATGACAATGTTGCCCTTGAACATGATCTCGCCCATGGTGGTGCCATCGGCTGGGCATTCTTCTAGGGTTTCCGGGTTGAGTACTGTCATGCCTTCTTGCAGCACATAACGGACA
>JALRCP010000003.1 GCA_023257325.1 Polynucleobacter sp.
CTCATGGCAGAGCATTCAATGTGCCAACCCGGACGACCTACCCCCCAAGGAGACTCCCATTTGGTATCAGCAGGTTCACTCTCTTTGGCAGACTTCCACAAGACAAAATCCAAAGGGTCTTGTTTGCTACTGGCAACGGCCACCCGTTCACCAGCTCTTAAGTCATCCAAAGACTTGCCCGATAACTTGCCATACGTAGGGAAATTTCTGACAGCAAAGTTCACATCCCCATCATCGGCTTGATAAGCGTAATCACGCTTCATCAAACGCGTGATGATGTGCTGCATTTGTGGCACATATTCTGTGGCTCTGGGCTCATAAGTGGGTCGTTCAATCCCCAAAGCATCCGCATCTTCGTGCATGGCTGCAATGAAACGATCGGTCAAGGCTTTGATGGGCTCTTTATTCTCAACAGCACGTTTGATAATTTTGTCATCAATGTCCGTAATGTTTCGCACATAAGTCACTTTCAGGCCTGAAGCGCGTAACCAACGCTGCACCATATCAAACACAACCATCACACGTGCATGACCAATGTGACAATAGTCATACACCGTCATACCGCACACATACAACTTCACTTGACCCGGCTCAATGGGTTTAAAAGTTTCTTTGCGGCGTGTGAGGGTGTTAAAAATTTGTAGCATAGACAATCATAAGTGCTTTGTGGTGTACTGAGTGGTGTGCTTTATTGAGTTCTTGTTGAGTTCTTGTTGAGTTCTTAGGTACGAGAAAACGGAACAGCGGGCTGAATCATTCGCTTGATTGATTCAACTGACTCTGAAGTATAGCGAATTCAGACTTCGCTCAGGGGTACCTAGAAAGAAGAATCGAAGTAAAAGCTTCTGCTAAAGCAGCCAGAAACTCCTATAGAATCATGCTGTTGATTAAACTTTGAGCCCATCCCCATGAAAACGCCCTTCTTGAGACATATCCGCATTGATCGAGTCATTTTTGGGGCCATGGTGGCTTGTTGTACCACCCACCTCAGTGCTCAAGTTCCAGCGATGCCATCTAGTACGGCAGCCCCAAAAACGAGTCGCTCGGACATTGCAGCCAAATCAGATCCATCACCCTTTGAAAATAATCCCAGCGCAGTTCAGTCAGCCGTGATGCAACCGTCATTGGCAACTCCTTTTATTGTGTTGCAACGAGTGCCTGAACCTAAGAACAAAAATGCCATTCCTCAAGACATTTATCAACTGATTACCACCAAGAAGTTTCCTGAAGCGATTGTGGCAATTGATAAAGAGTTGGGCGTGAATCCCCGCAATATTCAATTGCGCTTTGTGCGCTCACGCATACAAATTGAAATGGGACAAATTGAGCCTGCTAAAAAAACACTTTTAGAAATTACCCAGCAGTTTCCAGAACTCCCCGAGCCCTATAACAATCTGGCTGTCTTAGAAGCGCAAACAGGCAATCTTGAACAAGCCAAAGAATATTTAGAGCTGGCACTGAAAGTGCAGCCCAGCTTCGCCACTGCCCTAGAAAACTTGGGGGACGTCTATACTCGTTTGGCCTCAAGATCCTATGGCAAAGCAGTTCAACTCGATCGTCGCTTAATTGATAGTCGTCGCAAAATGAAACTGGCCGAAGATATTTTGAAACCAATCCCCAAAGATTAATAGGTCTTGGTCACCTTTTTACCGTCTCTTATTCATTGATCAACAGAAGGAAATAGCATGGCAAAAGTGCAACTCACCACCAGCATGGGTAACATCACATTGACTCTCAATGATGAACTAGCGCCCAAATCAACCGCGAATTTTTTGAATTATGTTCGCTCAGGCCATTACGATGGCACGATTTTTCATCGTGTAATTGCTAACTTTATGGTGCAAGGTGGCGGGATGACTGCCGGTATGAAACAAAAACCTACACAAGCGCCAATTGATAACGAAGCCGATAACGGTTTACCCAACTCGCGTGGCAGCGTTGCTATGGCCAGAACCAGCGACCCTCACTCAGCCACATCCCAGTTTTTCATCAACGTGGTGGACAACGCGTTCTTAGACCCCACCCCCATCCCCGATGGCGACCCTGTGGCCAAATTTGAATACCAAGGCCGCGTCTACGAAAAAGTCGCCCGAGCCCAACTGCTGAACGCGCCCCAGTTGTTCGGTTACACCGTTTTTGGCAAAGTCACGTCTGGCATGGACGTGGTCCAAAAAATCAGGTCCACCCCCACCGGTGCGGGCGGGCCTTTCCCCTCCGATGTCCCACGGACACCGATCCTTATCCAATCCATCACTTTGTTGAAATAAGCACATGAGCAACCCACAAGTAGAACTGCACATCACCGGCTACGGCGTGATCACCCTCGAGCTGGATGCGGAAAAAGCCCCGAAATCCACAGCCAACTTTCTGGCCTATGTGAACAAAGGCCACTACAACAACACGATTTTTCACCGTGTGATCCCCGGCTTCATGGTCCAAGGCGGCGGCTTTGAGCCCGGCATGGAACAAAAGCCGACCGACGCGGCCATCGAGAACGAAGCC
>JALRCP010000115.1 GCA_023257325.1 Polynucleobacter sp.
TTAAATTCAGAAATTGGTGTGCTAATTACTGAAGATATTCCTGAATCAGTGGCCTCTGAACTGAAGGCGCTTTTTTCCACAGTCCAGCATGATTTATTTGATCTGGGTGGTGAGCTTTGTATCCCTAATTACACCTTGTTAAAGGAAGAGCAAGTGGCTCAATTGGATGTTTGGCTTGAAAAATATAATGCCAGCCTTCCTCGTTTAGAAGAGTTTATTTTGCCAGGTGGAACACGTGCTGCTGCTCAGGCGCATGTTTGCCGCACGGTGTGTCGTCGTGCGGAGCGCTCAATTGTTAAATTAGGTCGTCATGAACCTATTCATGATTCGCCACGCCAATACGTCAATCGTTTATCTGATTTGTTGTTTGTTTTGGCTCGAGTTCTTAATAGAGCGGCTGGTGGCACAGATGTTTTGTGGCATCACAAAAAAGACCCCGAAGGGTCTTAATTAAAATCATCAGCGAACGAAGTCTTCGTCGGATTGAATTTACTTTTTCTTGCGACGTTTTCTGACGCCTTCGGCCAAAATTTCTAAAACATCCAAAGAATCATCCCAGCCGATGCACGCATCAGTAATACTAGTGGCGTATTTCAATTCATTTGGATTGTCTTTGCCAGGTGTGAATTTCTGAGCGCCAGAATTGAGGTGACTTTCAACCATCACGCCAAATATTTGCTTTGAGCCTTTGGCCATTTGGGCAGCAATATCTTTAGCCACTTCAATTTGACGTTCGTGTTGTTTGCTTGAGTTAGCATGAGAGCAGTCCACCATGAGTGTGCCAGGTAGTTTGGCCGCCTCAAGTTCACCGCATGCTTTAGCCACACTGGCTTCGTCATAGTTAGTTGTCTTGCCGCCGCGCAAGATGACGTGGCAATCATCATTACCTTTGGTTTCAACAATAGCAACTTGACCATTTTTATGAACTGATAAGAAGTGATGAGGACGGCTGGCAGATTGAATCGCATCAGTAGCAATTTTGATGTTGCCGTCGGTACCGTTCTTAAAGCCAATCGGAGCAGAAATACCCGAAGCCAATTCACGGTGGATTTGGCTTTCAGTGGTTCTGGCACCAATGGCACCCCAAGAAATCAAATCGCCAATATATTGCGGAGAGATCACATCCAAAAATTCGCTGCCCGCTGGCATACCCATGCGGTTGATTTCAATCAGTAGGTGACGAGCAATTCTTAAACCTTCGTCAATTCGGTAGCTTTCGTCTAGATAGGGGTCATTGATCAGACCTTTCCAACCAACGGTGGTGCGCGGTTTTTCAAAATACACGCGCATCACAATTTCTAATTCACCTTCATACTTTTTGCGTTGCTCTAATAATTTTTGAGCATAAGCAATGGCAGCGCTTGGGTCATGAATGGAGCAAGGGCCAATAATGACCAATAAGCGGTCATCTTTACCTTGCATGATCTCGCGAATTTTCTTACGAGTTTTGTTAATTAACTTCTCAACAGCTGTTCCTTGAATCGGAAAAAAGCGAATTAAATGTTCTGGTGGAGGCAGTACTGTGATGTTTTGAATGCGAGCGTCATCAGTTTCAGACGTTTTATCAACGCTGGCATACCAACTGTCTCGATTGCTAAGTGCTTTATCAACCATTTCATTAACTCCTTTTGCGTATTCTTAACTAATTCAATTCTTGACTTTAATCATGTAAAAAAAAACCGCCGTTTGTGTCGGCGGTTGTTTTGAGTGCTAGAAATTTATGCTTGAATTTCTGCCTCTCGACCGCCTTGGGCTGAGAACCAAAAGTAAAAGAAATAAAATTTATTTGCAGACATGACTTAAATGTAGCACAGATTTATTAATTAAGGAATCAAGCGGTTCCACCCACGGTCATGTTATCGATTCTTAGGGTGGGCTGACCTACGCCAACAGGAACGCTTTGACCGTCCTTGCCACAAACCCCAATTCCGCTATCTAAATCCATGTCATTACCAATCATGCTGATGTCTTTGAGGGATTCTGGACCGTTGCCAATGATGGTGGCGCCTTTGACTGGATAGAGAATTTTTCCGTTTTCAACCCAGTAGGCCTCCGAGGCAGAAAATACAAATTTACCGCTGGTAATGTCTACTTGACCGCCACCAAAATTCACGGCGTATAGGCCTTTTTTGATGCTACCAATGATTTCTTGGGGGTCGTCTTTGCCACCCAACATATAGGTATTGGTCATGCGCGGCATTGGAAGAGATGCGTAACTTTCGCGCCTTGCATTGCCCGTGGTGGGCATATTCATCAAACGAGCATTTAAGCTATCTTGGATATAACCCTTGAGAACCCCATCTTCAATCAAGGTCGTGCATTGTGTTGGGTTGCCTTCATCATCCACTGATAGTGAGCCACGACGTCCAGCAATCGTGCCATCATCGACTACGGTGACCCCCTTCGCGGCAACTCGTTGACCAATTTTCCCTGAAAAAGCTGATGAGCCTTTGCGATTAAAGTCGCCTTCGAGGCCGTGACCAATTGCTTCATGAAGCAAAACCCCTGGCCAACCAGGCCCTAGCACGACTGTCATGGGACCTGCAGGTGCAGGTCTAGATTCCAAGTTAATGAGCGCTGAACGAACCGCTTCATTGATCCAATGATCGATTTTCTCAGTAACAAAGAATTGATAATCAAAGCGCCCGCCACCACCTGAGGAGCCAACCTCTCGACGACCATTTTGTTCCGCAATGACTGTGATAGAAACTCTCACCAAGGGACGAATGTCTGCTGCCAATATGCCATTGGCTCTCGCAACTAAAACAACATCAAACTCGCCTGCAAGGCCGGCCATGACTTGCACAATCCGAGGGTCTTTGGCTTTGGCTTTGCGCTCAATTTGTTCTAAAAGAGCAATTTTTTGTTTAGCGTCTAGGCTATCTAATGGATTAAGTGGCTGATAAAGGGCGTGAGTTTGGGGGGTCTTCCACTGAGGACTCACCCGAGTCTTTTGATTCCGAGCGCCAATTACTCGAGTTGCCTCAGCTGCGTTTTTTAGAGCGCTGGCGCTGATTTCATCGGAATAGGCAAAAGCGGTTTTGTCATGGCTCACTGCTCTAACGCCAACACCTTGGTCAATGCTAAAGCTCCCTGACTTAACAATGCCTTCTTCAAGACTCCAAGATTCATGATGGGTTCTTTGAAAATATAAATCTGCATCATCCAATTGGTGGGTGTGCATGTGCATCAATGTTTTTTGCAAATCAGATTCTGAAATGCCCGCTGGGCTGAGCAAAATATCTTTGGCAATTTTTAAAGCGTCAGCCCGACTTAATTGCAGGGGATTTTCTAATGCAAGAGGTGAGTTCATTCCTGATTTATAAGATTCGATGTTGTAGTGATGGTAATTTTGCTCGTATTTCTTGAATTTTGCTTTTGTCTAGATTACCAATGACAAAACCTTCACCTTCTTTAAGTTCTGCCTGAACCTCGCCCCAAGGGTCAATTAGCATGCTTTGACCCCAGGTGCTTCTACCGTTGGTGTGCTGACCACTTTGAGCGCTGGCTAAAAGGTAGGACTGGTTTTCAATGGCCCTGGCGCGAAGTAGGATTTCCCAATGGGACTTGCCAGTTGTGTATGTGAAGGCTGCAGAAATGATGTGACAGTCAACCGGCCCCAGTTGACGATATAACTCAGGAAAGCGAATGTCGTAACAGATGGACACTCCAAATTTCCAATCAACACCATTTTTATTCAGAGTAAAACTACAAGGCAAATGACCTGCTTCGATGGTATTTGCTTCTTGATATTCTTCAGTCCCTTGCTTAAAGCCAAATAAATGAATCTTGTCGTAGTTCGCAATCATTTGCCCATGCGGATCAAACACTAAGCTTGTATTTTTAACCTTATGATCTGATGGTGCGACTAAAGGGATGGTTCCAGCGACCAAATACAGTTGATTATTTTTGGCCATTTCACTAAGCGATGTCTGAATAGGGCCATTGCCTAAGGATTCTCTGATTTGAACTTTGTCTGTGTCTGTTTGACCCATGAGACAAAAATACTCGGGGAGAACTGCAAGATCTGCACCCGATTGTTTTGCTTGGCCAACTAGTCGTGCGGCAGTTTGAAGATTCTGCTCAACCGAGGTGGTTGAAGTCATTTGAATTGCAGCGACTGAAAGTTGATTGGAAGCCATGAGTGGGATATTAACCCCAATTTATTTTTTGCTGGGGCTTTGTTGTTTGAGCAGTGATTTATCCCGAATATCTTTTAATTGTTTCTCGTCCAAAGGTTTGCCTTTGTTGTCTAAAGCAATAATTTGTGGGCTACTCCAGGTGCCTTGAACCAAATAGTCTAATTGGAAGAGTTTGCTGACCTCATCTGCAATTAAATATTGGCCAACCATGGTGCTCAGACCAATAATTGGGTTGACAAAAGTGTAAGCCAAAGAGGCTGAACCAGCATTGAAGTTAGGCACCACGGTAATTCGAACATCTTGAGTCTCTTCAATCAGATCTGCTTTACCCGTTAAGCGAATATTTCCTTGCGGACCTCTCATATTGAGGTCTTTGATATTTGCCTGGCCATTCTCAATCAAGCCTCTGGAGGTAATTCGATCAAAGGGCGTTCCTTGCGTCACAATGGGTTTAAGAACTCCGCCAATATCCAGAGTGGCAATTCTGGTTAAGCCTTGAAAGCTAAGCACGCCAAGAAGACGAGCCACCCCAGGGTCCACTTGCAGAATGGTTCCCTTAATTAAATCAAGAGAGAGGTCTGCTTGTAGAGATTTAATGTCAAATTTATAAGGAGCGTCAGACCAGCTAATTTGACCGACCAACTTTCCAGAGCCATCATCAATGGCTTTGGGGAAGCCTAGCTTGGCCAAAAGTTTGCCAGCATTATTGATGTCCAAGTCAAAATTTAATTCTGTTCTTCCGGCGTTTAATTTTTTGCCAGTCTTAGGAAGAATCCATTTGCCAGTTGCGTTAACCTGAGCATCCGCAGTTTTTAATAGTAATTTATCAATCTTCCAGTCAGCCTGATCATTGCTGGCTAAGAGTTCCATTTGCCCATAAGACTGACCATTAAAAATAAGTTCGTCTGAGCGCACGTCTAGAGCTGGAATTTTTTCAATTTGTTTGTTGATGCCCCGAGTGACTACCTCCCCAGATTCTGTATTTTCAATCACAAGTTTTTGTAAGCGGGCACTGAGTTTGCCTTGAGGCAATCCAGCGCGCGCTGATTTCCATTGCACTAAACCTGTTGCAATCGAAGATTGCACGCTGGCATGCCACTGGTCTTTGTCATGTGTTGCTAAAACAACCACATCCTTAAATTCTCTGTCGACAAATTTGAGTTTTTTAATGCTGGCTGAAAGCGTATCCAAATCAAAATCTGAGCCAGATGATTTTGCTGCAGAGGTTGAGGTGGGCGCTTTATTCTCTGGGAAATATTTTTTATACCAAGTTTGCCAAGTCGCTACGTCAAGTTGATCTATGACAACGGTGCTGGCAAATCCTTTTTCTGGAATAACCCCGGGGGTGTTGATGCCAAGACCTAAACGCAGACTATTTTGAGGACCTAAAACAAATTGAGCATCCATCAACTTGCCAAGCTTGATTTGTCCAAGATGCGACTTGGGTGGCGAGGTGTTTTTATTCTGAAGACTCAATTGACCCGCTAGATTGTCGCCTGCCTTTTTGTTAAAAGGAGCCGGTAAAGAAGAAGTGAGTTGATTCAGT
>JALRCP010000085.1 GCA_023257325.1 Polynucleobacter sp.
ATGCAAGAAATTCCTGGCAGTGAATTTGAAATGAAAGCGGATTTAGTATTTTTGGCCATGGGATTTGTCTCACCAGTGCAGCAAGTATTGGATGCATTTGGTGTTGAAAAAGATGCTCGTGGTAATGCCAAGGCCAGCACTGAGGGTGATAAAGCGTATTACACCAATGTGCCAAAAATCTTTGCTGCCGGTGACATGCGTCGCGGTCAGTCTTTGGTGGTTTGGGCCATCCGTGAAGGTCGCCAGTGTGCTCGTGCTGTGGATGAGTTTTTGATGGGTAGCAGTGTCTTACCCCGTTAATTTCACAAGACCAGTGAGCTATTGATACACTGCCATCATGATTTCAAAAAAAACCATGGTGGCAGTCTGTAAATGACGAATCCAACTGAATCAATCGTTTCGTTAAAAGGCGTTGACTTTGCTTATGCGCCTGGCGAGAGAACCATTCTTGCGGGTCTCAATATGGAATTCCCACGCGGCAAGGTGATTGCTGTCATGGGAGGTTCAGGTTGCGGTAAAACCACGGTTCTTCGTCTCATTGGTGGTCAAGTGACTGCGCAAAAAGGTGAAGTCTTATTTGAAGGCCAAAATGTGGGTTTGATGGATACCCAAGCATTGATGGCCGCAAGACGTCGCATGGGCATGCTGTTTCAGTTCGGTGCCTTATTCACCGACATGAGTGTTTTTGAAAACGTCGCCTTTCCGTTAAGAGAACACACCAAGCTGAGTGAACAAACTTTGCGTGATTTGGTGTTGATGAAGCTGAATGCGGTGGGTTTGCGTGGCGCCAGAGATTTAATGCCATCTCAAATATCAGGCGGTATGGCAAGGCGTGTCGCTTTGGCCAGAGCAATTGCTTTGGATCCTCCGCTCATCATGTACGACGAGCCATTTGCTGGACTTGACCCCATCTCTTTAGGAATCACAGCTCGTCTCATTAAAAATATGAATCAAGCCTTGGGTGCCACCAGCATTTTGGTGACACACGACATTCCAGAAACCTTTGAGATTGCTGATTATGTTTATTTCATTGCCAACGGCAGAATTGCTGCCGAAGGTACGCCGGATGATTTAAGGCGATCAACAGATCCATTTGTACAGCAATTTGTTTCAGCCAACCCGGATGGTCCAGTGCCTTTCCATTACCCAGGTCAATCTCTGGCGGAAGATTTTGGAGCCTCTGTATGAACATCGTTTTAAATACATTGGCCAATTTAGGTGGATTTGTTCGTGAAAATCTTGCGGGGCTTGGTTTTGCCACACGCATGTTCTTAACGATCATGAAGCGGTCTACATTTTTACTCAAGCGTCCGCGTTTGGTCACAGATCAAGTTCATTTTGTGGGTAATTATTCTTTTGTCATCATTGCTGTCTCAGGTTTATTCGTAGGTTTTGTATTGGGTTTGCAGGGTTATTACACGCTCAATCGTTATGGCTCTGAGCAAGCGTTGGGTTTGTTAGTGGCTTTATCACTTGTGCGCGAGTTGGGCCCAGTCGTGACCGCTTTGTTATTTGCTGGCCGTGCTGGCACATCCTTGACCGCAGAAATTGGTTTGATGAAAGCGGGTGAGCAATTAAGTGCTATGGAAATGATGGCGGTTGATCCATTGACACGCGTGGTAGCGCCCCGTCTGTGGGCGGGCATCATTGCGATGCCTATTTTGGCAGCCATTTTTAGCGCAGTGGGCATCATGGGTGGCTATTTAGTGGGAGTGCCCTTGATTGGTGTTGATGACGGGGCTTTTTGGGCCCAGATGCAAGCAGGTGTGGATGTCATGAAAGACATTGGCAATGGCGTCATTAAAAGTATGGTGTTTGGGGTTGCTGTGACTTTCATTGCCTTGTATCAAGGTCATGAAGCCAAGCCAACTCCTGAGGGTGTTGCTAGGGCAACGACTCGAACTGTGGTGATTGCTTCATTAGCAGTATTGGCGCTCGATTTCCTTTTAACTGCAGTGATGTTCTCAAGCTGATAAAGTCTTATAAAACTTGTAAATAATATGAAAAAACAATCATTAGATATCTGGGTTGGTTTATTTGTTGCCTTGGGCCTTTTGGCGTTGCTGTTTTTGGCATTGAAGGCAGGCAATATGAGTGCCTTTACATTTGAGCCAACCTATCAAGTGAGTGCCAAATTTGACAATATTGGTGGACTCAAGCCGCGCGCGCCAGTCAAGAGTGCTGGAGTGGTGGTGGGTCGTGTGGCTGAGATTCGATTTGATGATCAAAGTTATCAAGCCACCGTCATCATGAACCTAGAGACTCGTTATAAGTTTCCGAAAGACAGTTCGGCCAAAATTTTGACTTCAGGTTTATTGGGTGAGCAGTACATTGGTCTTGAAGCGGGTGGTGATGAAGCCATGATTGCGGGGGGTAGCAAACTCACGCAAACTCAGTCTGCGATTGTTTTAGAAAATCTAATTGGCCAATTCTTGTACAACAAGGCTTCTGATGGTGCCCCATCTGAGAAAAAGTAGCATTGAAGAAAAAACAAATTCAATAAAAAATAGATATAAGATACCAATTAGAATTCAAACAAAATAAGAAAGATAAGAAACCCCACATATGTTGAATTTCTTAAAGCAAACCGTCCTGAAAAAAATCATGATGCTCAGCATTATTTTGATGACGGGTTGTGCCACGACGGCTCAAAATGAGCGGGTTGCCAAGATTGATCCATTTGAGCCCATGAATCGTGCGGTCTTTACTTTCAATGAAAAAGCCGATGACTATGTCATCAAGCCTTTGGCTGAAGCATATAAATTTGTTTTGCCTGAGTTTGTGAGAACAGGCGTGACAAACTTTTTTAGCAACATCAACGATGTGTTGATTGCGGCTAATAATTTGTTACAAGGTAAGCCTACAGATGCAGCGAGTGACATTGGCCGTTTCTTGATTAACTCCACCATTGGTGTTTTAGGTTTATTTGATGTCGCCACCGACATGGGCTTAGATAAAAATCGAGAAGATTTTGGTCAAACTTTGGGTGTTTGGGGTATCTCAGATGGACCTTATGTGGTTTTGCCATTCTTCGGTGCGAGCAACATTCGAGACACGGTGGGTTTGGTGGTCGATATTGAAACTGATTTCATGATCAACACCAATAAGCTCAATAGCGATGAAAAAATTGCGGTCAATGCACTTAGAGTCATTAACCGTCGTGCTGACTTATTAGACGCTGGCCAGTTATTAGAAGACGCGGCTTTTGATAAATATAGCTTTGTCAGAGATGGTTATTTACAACGTCGCCGCAGTCAAATTTATGACGGCAATCCCCCTCCTTTGAAAGAGGAAGATTAAGTCTCTGAAATCAGCTCTCTTTATCTATACAATTTAGATATATTGATTTATTTCACTGACAAAGCGACCCTATTCATCATGCGTTCTACTTTTAAGAAGTTTTTAATCGCCTTTTCAATCTTCCTTGCTTATTTTGCGCAAGTAAGCATCGGCCATGCTCAGGCTTCGGGTGCGGTGGGTAATACTCCCGATGGCTTGGTGAAGTATGTGGTCGAAGATGTGATGAACACCATCAAATCAGACAAAGCCATACAGAGTGGTGATTTAAGAAAAATCAACGCTTTGGTGGATCAAAAAATCTTACCTTACAGTGATTTTCAAAAAACCACTCGTTTGTCGATGGGCAGAAATTGGTCAAAGGCTACACCCCAACAGCAAGCCTTGATCACGCAAGAATTCAAAACATTATTAATTCGCATCTATGGTGGCGCTTTGGCGCAAGTCAAAGATCAAAAAGTTCAGTACAAGCCATTTCGTGGCTCTGCTGATGACACAGATGTGGTCGTGAGAACTTTGGTGGTCGGTAAGGGTGAGCCCATTCAGTTGGATTACCGCTTAGAAAAAACTGCCGCCGGCTGGAAAGTCTATGACATCAATATTTTGGGCGCTTGGCTGGTGGAGTCCTACCGTAACCAATTCAACGATCAAATTAGCAAGGGCGGCGTTGAGGGTTTGATTCAGTTTTTGCAACAAAGAAACAACTCCTTAGCAAACGCCAAGTCATAACTTCATGATGATGACTCAAGACTTTCAGTTGCCTGCTGAAATCAACCACGGTAATGTTGAGCAAGTGCTCCATGATGGACTTGTGGCAATGAAGAGGCTCAGTTCTGGTCAAATGATGGCAATTGATTGTCAGCATCTCAAGCAATTTGATTCCAGTGCGCTGAGCATGATTCTTTCCTTGCAACGTCAAGCACAGGCTCAGTCCATCAACATTCAATTAAATGCCATTCCTGAAAAGTTAGCCAGCTTGGCCAAGGTCTATGGTTTAGCCGACATTGTGCTGGTATGAGTGCCATTGAATTTAAGCATCTCAGTAAAAACTACGGTTCTTTATTAGCTCTTGATGACATCAATTTGGTGATTGAAGAGGGCGAGTTTTTTGGTTTGCTTGGCCCCAATGGAGCTGGCAAGACTACCTTGATTTCTATTTTGGCGGGTTTATGTCGACCCACAACAGGTTCTGCCACAGTGATGGGGCATGATGTTCAAGCAGACTTTCGTCAAGCCAGACGATTATTGGGCATCGTGCCCCAAGAGCTTGTGTTTGACCCCTTTTTCAATGTGCGAGAAACCTTGGAATTTCAATCGGGTTATTTTGGAATAAAAAATAATGGGGATTGGATTGACGAGGTCATGCATCACTTGGGTTTAACCGATAAAGCTCAAAAAAATATGCGATCTTTATCAGGTGGTATGAAGCGCCGTGTCTTGGTAGCCCAGGCTTTGGTGCATCGCCCACCAGTGATTGTGTTGGATGAGCCGACTGCTGGCGTGGATGTAGAACTGCGCCAATCTTTATGGAAATTCATTAGTCGCTTAAATCAAGAAGGCCACACCATTGTCTTGACCACTCACTACTTGGAAGAAGCTGAGCAGTTATGTCACAGAATTGCCATGCTCAAAAAAGGTCAGATTGTGGCTTTAGATAGCACGGCCAATTTATTGGCAAGAGTAAAAAATTCAGATAGTAAAGAGGGTGACTTAGAGGACGTTTTCATGCAGATCATGCAAGAGGAGTCATCGTCTTGAAAGATCTGATGAATACCCACAAAGTTACTATGCCTAGCTTTGAGACTACCAGTGGTTTTACGGCCCTTTTTTATAAAGAAGTGAAACGCTTTTGGCGAGTCAGCTTTCAAACAGTGGCTGCACCTGTATTAACAGCCATTTTGTATTTGATGATCTTTGGCCATGTGTTAGAAGATCACGTCAAAGTCTACGATTCGATTTCTTATACGGCATTTTTAATACCAGGATTGGTGATGATGAGCTTGTTGCAAAACTCATTTGCGAACACATCGTCATCTTTAATTCAATCAAAAATCACGGGCAATTTGATTTTTGTCTTATTGGCCCCTTTATCGCATTTAGAATTTTTTTCTGCTTACGTCTTAGCCGCGATGGTTCGAGGTATTGTGGTTGGCCTGGGGGTATTTTTAGCAACGTGTTGGTTTACCGACATTGCTTTTAACAACTGGCTTTGGGTGCTCGTGTTTGGTTTACTCAGTGCAGGTCTTTTAGGTGCTCTTGGATTAATTGCTGGTATTTGGGCCGAAAAATTTGACCAGTTGGCGGCATTTCAGAATTTCTTCATCATGCCTGCCACCATGCTGTCAGGTGTGTTTTATTCGATTCATAGTCTACCGAGTATTTGGCAGACGATTTCTCATTTCAACCCATTCTTTTACATGATTGATGGATTTCGTTACGGATTCTTTGGGGCTTCAGATGTTTCGCCGTGGTTTAGTTTGTCGGTGGTAGGGGCATTCTTTTTGGTGGTGGCCTTATTGGCATTAAGATTGTTGGCCACAGGCTATAAACTACGGCATTAACTCAAACAAAGTACCGCATCTTCTAAAGATACAACCCATGTTACCAACACCAGAACAAGTCAAAGCGTATATTGCCCAAGGCATTGTTTGCACGCATTTAGAAGTTGAAGGCGATGGGCAACATTTTTTTGCCACGATTGTCAGTGATGAATTTGAAGGTTTAAGACTCGTGCAGCGTCATCAAAAAGTCTATGCTGCATTAGGGGAACGCATGAAAGCTGAGATTCATGCTTTGTCATTTAAGACATGGACGCCTGCTGAGTTTTCAGCTCAGCAAGCATAAAAAGGAAATAGGATTTAGTGGATAAGTTATCAATACAAGGTGGTGTTCCTCTCAAGGGAGAAATCACAATCACGGGTGCTAAGAACGCAGCCCTTCCTATTTTGTGTGCCGGGCTTTTGAGTGCCGAACCCATTACTTTGCGCAATTTGCCAGATTTACAAGATGTTCGAACCATCTTAAAAATCTTGGCCCAAATGGGTCTGAAAGTGAACTTTCCCAATCCGGAAGATCGCTCGGTAGTGATTTTGGATGGTTCAGACATTCATACGCCAGAGGCTTCTTATGATTTGGTGAAGACCATGCGAGCGTCTATTTTAGTTTTGGGACCTTTGTTGGCTCGTTTTGGATACGCCAAAGTTTCTTTGCCGGGTGGATGTGCCATTGGGGCACGCCCAGTGGATCAGCACATCAAAGGCTTAAAAGCCATGGGTGCAAATATTCAGATTCAGCATGGTTACATTGAAGCCAAATTTGGAAAAAATCCCAACGCTTTGGTGGGCGCAAAAATTTTGACGGACATGATCACGGTCACTGGTACAGAAAATCTCATGATGGCTGCAGTCTTGGCAGAGGGCGAAACTGTCCTTGAAAACGCTGCAAGAGAGCCAGAGGTAACCGATTTAGCCGAGTTGCTCATCAAAATGGGCGCAAAGATCAGTGGAGTTGGCACAGACCGATTGGTCATTCAGGGGGTGAAATCACTGCATGGGGCTGAGCACAGCATCATTGCTGACCGGATTGAAACAGGCACCTTCATGTGTGCGGCAGGTGCAATGGGTGAAATTGGCGCAGATTTGATGATTAAAAATGCGCGTCCTGATACTTTGGATGCCGTCATCGATAAATTGCGTGAAGCAGGTCTACAGATTGAATTAGGCAGTGATTGGATTCATGTCAAGATGAACCAAAGACCTAAAGCAGTCAGCTTTAGAACTTCTGAGTACCCAGCTTTCCCAACTGATATGCAAGCCCAGTTCATGGCCATGAATGCAGTAGCCAGCGGAACCTCGCGCGTGACAGAAACTATTTTTGAAAATCGTTTTATGCATGTGCAAGAGCTCAATCGTTTGGGGGCTCAGATTGTGATTGAGGGAAACACGGCCATTACTGAAGGTGTCGATGGTTTATCGGGCGCCATCGTCATGGCCACCGATTTAAGGGCATCAGCCAGCTTAGTGATTGCAGGCTTGGCAGCACAGGGTGAAACCATTGTGGACAGAATCTACCATTTGGATCGTGGATACGACCGTATGGAGCGTAAATTAGCCCAAGTAGGCGCAAACATCGTTCGCGTGAAATAATAGAGCCATGTCAAACATGATCACCTTAGCCTTATCCAAAGGCCGTATTTTTGATGAAACCTTGCCCATGTTGGCTAAGGCGGGCATCACTGTGTCTGAAGATCCTGAATCATCTCGTAAATTAATTTTGCCGACTTCAAGCCCCAATCTGCGCGTCATCATTGTGCGCGCCTCGGATGTGCCCACTTACGTTCAATATGGTGCCGCTGATATTGGCGTTGCTGGTTATGATGTTTTGGCTGAGCATGGTATGGATGGTTTATATGCCCCGATTGACTTAGGTATTGCCAAATGTCGCATGTCTGTAGCGGTCAAAGAAGGTTTTGACTATGCCAGTGCAGTTCGTCAAGGAGCTCGTTTGCGAGTGGTCACTAAATATGTTCAGCAAGCGCGTGAGCACTTTGCCAACAAAGGTGTACACGTTGACCTTATTAAATTATATGGTTCTATGGAGTTAGGTCCCTTGGTGGGTTTGGCTGATGCCATTGTTGATTTGGTTTCAACGGGTAATACTTTGAAGGCCAATCAACTCAAAGAAGTGGAAGTCATTAGCCAGATCAGCTCTCGCTTAGTTGTGAACCAGGCAGCTTTTAAGCGTCGCCGTGCTGACTTGCAACCATTGTTAGATGCGTTTTCAAAAGTTTGATTGAAAAGCTCAAGTGACCATGTCAATTTCTGAAAACATTGTTCGTCAGCTCAATAGTCAAGATGCAAATTTTGCCAAAGACTTAAAGCAGCTGTTGGCATTTGATGCTGCCGATGATGCAGCGATTGATGCGGCGGCTGCAAAGATTTTGGCCGATGTGAGAGCCAGAGGTGATGCTGCAGTTTTGGAGTACACGCAAAAGTTTGACCGTTTGTCCAAAGAGCAAGCATCTTCAATCAAAGCTCTAGAAATTTCAAAAGCAGATTTACAAGCAGCTCTTCAATCTTTGCCCAAAGAACAAAAGTTGGCTTTAGAAGCGGCTGCAGCTCGAGTAAAAAGTTATCACGAGCGTCAGAAAAAAGAATCGGGTTGTCACAGCTGGGATTACTCTGACGAAGATGGCACACGTTTGGGTCAAAAGGTCACCCCATTAGATCGTGCGGGTTTGTATGTTCCAGGTGGTAAAGCAGCTTACCCATCCTCTGTATTGATGAACGCCATTCCAGCAAAGGTTGCTGGTGTGAGTGAGGTCATCATGGTCGTGCCCACACCCGACGGCGTGCGCAATCCTTTGGTGCTGGCTGCGGCCGCAGTGGCGGGTGTTGATCGAGCTTTTACGATTGGCGGCGCGCAAGCCGTGGGTGCTTTGGCTTATGGCACAGAAACCATTCCAGCGGTCGATAAGATTGTGGGCCCTGGCAATGCTTATGTGGCTGCTGCTAAGCGTCGCGTCTTTGGCACAGTCGGTATTGACATGATTGCAGGCCCATCAGAAATTTTGGTCTTATGTGATGGCAATACCAACCCAGATTGGGTGGCGATGGATTTATTCTCACAAGCTGAGCATGATGAGTTGGCCCAATCTATTTTGTTGTGCCCAAGTCAATCATTCATTGATCAGGTGCAAGCCAGCATTCTGAAGTTCTTGCCTGAAATGCCACGTCAAGCGGTCATTAGAAAATCGTTACAAGATCGTGGCGCCATGATTTTGGTAAAGAACATGGAAGAGGCTTGCGAGATTGCCAATTCAATTGCGGCCGAGCATTTAGAAATTTGTGCCAACAATCCTCGCCAATGGGCCGAGTTGATTCGTCATGCGGGCGCCATTTTCATGGGTCCATACACCAGCGAGTCATTGGGTGATTATTGCGCTGGTCCGAATCACGTTTTACCAACGATGAGAACGTCACGCTTCTCATCTCCTTTGGGTGTTTATGATTTCATCAAGCGCTCCAGCATGATTGAGGTCAGTGATGCAGGCGCGCAAAAACTTGGTCAAATTGCGAGCACCCTAGCCCACGGCGAGGGGCTTCAAGCTCACGCAAGAGCAGCCGAGTTAAGACTCAAGAAATAATTCAAAGCTAATAAAAAAACAAATCAAAAAGTAAGGTAGTAAAGCAGTAAAGCAGGGTAATGGCACGCAAACTGTGTGCCATTACTTTTGTTGATTTGATTTTTAC
>JALRCP010000164.1 GCA_023257325.1 Polynucleobacter sp.
ATCCAATGATGCGTTGCAAATCCGGCAAAAACCCCATGTCTAACATGCGATCGGCTTCATCCAAAATCAAAATTTGTACTTGAGACAAATTGGCTGTTTTTTGGGTGATGTGATCAAGCAAGCGACCAGGTGTGGCAATCAATAACTCCACACCTCCACGCAATAAAGTGGTTTGAGCGGACATGTCCACACCGCCAAAAACAACCGCTGTTCGAATATCGGTGTATTTGGCGTATTTGAATGCGTTGTCAGCCACTTGGTCTGCCAACTCCCGTGTTGGTGTCAGTACCAAAGCACGTATCGGATGACGTGCTGGGGATGCACTGCTGCTGGCCATAGGCAAAATGTTTTGCAAGATAGGCAAGACAAAAGCAGCCGTTTTACCCGTTCCAGTTTGAGCCGCCCCCATCACATCACGACCTTGCAGCACATGAGGCATAGCCTGCGCCTGAATCGGAGTGGGGGTGGTATAGCCCTGTTCTAGAACTGCACGAAGAATCGGTTCGGCAAAGCCGAAGTCGGCAAAACTTGGGGGGGTATTGGTTTGTTCATTACTCACAGGGCTCTATTATGAGGCCTGTGAGCTTTGAGCGGTCATTTATTGCAAATGACCTCTGATGCAATTAGAGCGCAGCAATACCTGCTTTGGCGATTTCAGCGTCTTCGTTTGATTTAACGCCAGAAACACCTACGGCTCCGATCGTGTGACCATCGACCACAATATTCACGCCACCTTCTAAGGTACCTTGCAATACCGCAGTTGCATTCAAAAATGAATAACGACCGGCATTGATAACGTCTTCATAAACTTTGCTTTCCCGACGACCCAGTGCTGATGCGCGGGCTTTTTCTTGGGCAATGTAGGCAGACACTGTGGGGCAGTTATCACGGCGTGTGAAGCCCAATAAATGGCCACCATCGTCCACCACCGCGATACTTACGGCCCAATTATTTTTTTCTGCATGGGCATTGGCCGCAACCAAGATTTTTTGTACATCTGATTGATTTAAATACGCTTTTTGACCTGGCATGCCATTCTCCTTGATTATTTTTGGTTTTAAAGACTTTGTACGATACCTTAAAAAGCCACTTTAGTCCTCGGAATACCTTCCCTTAGACCATCCCAAAGGTAGATTGAACCGATCATTTCAATAAATTATCAATAAATAGTTAATATTAATATATAATGTAATTAATTAATCAATCAATCAATTATTGGGTGAATTTGATGGACACAAAGACCAACTCAGAACAGAACAACATGCAATTTGACATTGCGCTGATGAGAAGCAATGCCGATAAAGCCTGTCGCATGATGAAAACTTTGGCCAATCGTGATCGCTTGATGTTGCTGTGCCAACTCAGCCAAGGTGAAAAACGCGTGGGTGAATTGGAAGAAGTGACAAATATTCAGCAACCCACTTTGTCACAGCAGTTGGCCGTTCTTCGCGAAGAAGGCGTGGTGTCAACACGACGCGATGGCAAGCACATTTATTACACGATTTCGAGTCCCATCGCGATGGCCGTGATGGAATTGTTGTACACCACCTATTGTGGAAAATAAGGAGAACTACATGCAATGCAATGTTGGCGGAATTGACCGCACTTTACGTATCGTGATTGGCGCACTATTGATCGTGTTGGCCATTGTGGGAGTGATTGGCAGCTGGGGATGGATTGGAATCCTGCCTTTGGCAACTGGCATCTTCCGCTTTTGCCCTGCTTACCCATTGTTGGGAATCAAAACCTGTAAAAAAGACTAAGCTTCATTTTTAGTTCTGAATTGAGATTGGTGATTAACTCCAAAAGTTCATCACCAATCCATACAACACCAAGCCAAATGTACCAGTCAAGAGTGCTGGGACCATTCTTTCGCCTGGCTTGGAATACATGATCAGTAAAGCCAAAATACTTACAATCAAACGAATGTAAATCGGCACGGTAGCCAACAATCCAACCGGCAACAAAATAATTCTTAAAGTTAAGGCAGCCACCATGGCATAGGTCACGGCTGAGAGCCATTTAAAGACCTCTCCGTCTTGACTGATTTTTCCAGACAGATAGACCCCCAGACCCCGCCAGAAATAAGTGCCGATGCACGCAGCAATCAATGCTGCCCACATACCAGCATCATTGAACAGGGTTGAGAAATCTGTGTTTTCAGGCAATTTCTTTTTTCCTCAAGGAACGATCGATCATGTAAGCGATGCTTCCACCAATCAAACCAGCTATCAATAAAGAGTAATCAGGAAACCACACATAGGCCAAGAGACCTATCGGCGCCCCCAAAACAATCGCAATGCGATTGGCCCGAGGCTTCACCTCTGTAAAGGTCAATAAGAAAAAGAGTGGATTAATGAAGACCATACCAAGATTTAAGTAACTGGGAACTTGGCCAGCTGCCATAAAACCCAGAGCGGTTGCTGGTGTTGAAACTGCCCAACACACGAAAGCAAATCCCGTGAAATAAGACAAGCGATCCTCTGCTTTCATTTTGGGGAAATCTTTCATGGCAGCCGCCCAAGCAGTCATCGCCACAAAATGAACGACCAGGTAATAGAAAGAGCTGCGCTGCTTGGCTGGAAACTGCGGAAACAAAGTCAAACACATCGTGAAAAAACGGGTGGCCGTCAAAGTGACCGCAATTGCAATGGCAACTCCTGAAGCACTCAAGACCAACATCTCTACCAAGACAACTTGACCAGGCAAGGCGAACATAAAGAAGCTGGTGGCGCTAGTGAGCCAAATGTCCAAACCATTCGCTTGCCCCATGGCACCGAAGCCCAACATTCCAGCAAACAAAATAGCGGCAGGCACTCCAAAAGCATCTTTTGCGCCCTTGAGTACCACTTCTTTATTTAAACTCATTTCAGGAGTTTATTAGGTTTTTAAAATTAATGAGGGATGCTGAAATACATCGGGTTTGCTTGACTAGCGACATGAATGTTCCGCTTGCAAC
>JALRCP010000180.1 GCA_023257325.1 Polynucleobacter sp.
CAACAAGTCACGAATGTTGCTGATCTTCTTGTCAAACAACAAGATAAATGGGTTCTCTAATACAGCCACTTGCTTTTCTGGGTTGCTGATGAAGTAGGGTGATAGGTAACCACGGTCAAATTGCATGCCTTCAACCACATCCAACTCATCAGCCAATGATTTACCGTCTTCAACAGTAATCACACCTTCTTTACCAACTTTTTCCATGGCTTCAGCAATGCGCTCACCAATGCTGTAATCGCTGTTTGCAGAGATTGAACCCACTTGAGCGATTTCTTTAGTCGTTGTGCATGGCTTGCTGATCTTTTTGATTTCTTCGATCGCTGCAGTCACTGCTTTATCAATACCGCGCTTCAAATCCATTGGATTGTGTCCTGAAACGACGTACTTCATGCCTTCACGAACGATTGACTGAGCCAATACTGTTGCAGTAGTCGTACCGTCACCAGCGTTATCAGCTGTCTTAGAAGCAACTTCCTTGACCATCTGTGCGCCCATGTTTTGTAGCTTGTCTTTAAGCTCGATTTCCTTAGCAACTGACACACCGTCTTTGGTCACCAATGGACCACCGAATGAACGCTCTAGAACAACGTTACGACCTTTAGGTCCCAAAGTTACTTTAACTGCGTTAGCCAAAATGTTAACGCCTTCGACCATGCGCGTACGTGCGCTGTCGCTAAAAAATACATCTTTTGCTGCCATTTGAATTCCTTTCGATGTCTCTTAATAATTACTTCTGAACAACAGCCATGATGTCTTCTTCGCGCATCACGAGAAGCTCATTGCCATCAACCTTGACTGTTTGGCCTGCATATTTGCCAAACAACACGCGATCACCCACTTTGACATCCAATGGAATGACCTTACCTGATTCGTCTTTTTTACCTGTACCAACAGCCAAAATTTCACCTTGATCTGGTTTTTCAGCGGCTGTTTCAGGAATAACGATGCCTGATGCTGTTTTAGTTTCATTGTCTAAACGCTTGATGATCACGCGATCATGTAATGGGCGTAGATTCATTTTGACTCCTTCAAAAGGTTAGTAAGTGTTAACTTATTAGTTAGTAAAAATAATTAATTATAATTTCCAGAAGGAGTTTTAATGAATCAAAAGATTGGAATCAAACGATTTATTAGCACTCTCTCTGGTTGAGTGCTAATTATAGGGATGCTAATTGTCCTTTTCAAGGGCTGTGCATGAAAAGAACTCAACAACTATAAGTCTTAAGCCCTCAAGAAACTTAGGGCGTATTTAAAAAATACCACCTCAAAAGGATAGAAATTTTTTAAGTAATTGATTTTATTGGATTAAATTATGAAACCAAAGTCACGCTTGTATGCCCTAGTAAAAAACTGGACCCAAAAACCAACTTGGACAGTGAAAGAAGTGGCGCAAGCACCCCTTTATCAAGTTCTATCTCATCCTGAGTCAGAACAACTAAAGGCCTGGGAAATCAATCAGTCTCTTCACTACCAACTCGTGTTGCGCGCAAATGATCAAGTAACTGAATTTGTTTTTTGCAAAAGTTCTCAAGATCAAACGATTGAAGAGGCCTCAAGACTATTGAAGGAGGGAGTTCAAGCAGTGACTTATTGGCACTACCTGGCCAAACCACATGCAATCTTACTGAGCTTTTCAAGTCGAAGCCTCACTCAGGGCAGTTTGATGAAGGAACTGGAGGAAGTATT
>JALRCP010000024.1 GCA_023257325.1 Polynucleobacter sp.
TGCGTTTGACCACTCAGTAGACCCAAGATTCTTTTTGCATCAGACGTGTCTGTGGGCTTGCCCAAGATCAATTCCTCACCCTTCAAAGTGATTGCTACAGTGGTGTCTGCGCACAGTATGGGGGCCCAAGGAAGCTGACGCTTTTGCAGCCGATGCTTGGCCGCCTCTAATTTAGCCAAAGTCACTCGTTTCACATACTCAAGGGCGACTTCATGAGGCTTTTGTGTTTCTAGTGACTCACTGTCCTCATCGGGATCAGCCAACAGTAACTGAAAATCAACCCCAATCTGGTGGAGTAATTCTTGCCGTCGTGGGCTTTGAGAGGCGAGATAAATGAAGGAGTGCTGAATAGGGTGCATGGTGTTTTCTTCAATGGTGCTCATGCACAATCAAATACGGTGATAGGGGTGACCTTGCAAGATGGTCCATGCACGGTAAAGTTGCTCTACCAAAAGTACGCGCGCCATCGCATGAGGCAAAGTCATGCTGGATAAACGCATCATCGAGTTGGCTTCTTTTTTAAGTTCAGGATCAAGTCCATCGGCCCCACCAATCAATAAAGCAATGTCTTTGCCACTTTGGCGCCAAGTGCTCATCTGATGGGCTAAGTCTTGTGTGGATAAATCTTTGCCACGCTCATCTAAAGCAATGATGTGAACCCCTTTGGGCAGAGCTTCTCTGATTTTGATGGCCTCTTTGGCAGGATTAAGATCAGGTTTAAGTTCTTTAATCTGAATCGCGCAATCAGCAGGCATGCGCTTTAAATAGTCTTGTGTGGCTGTTTCTGCCCAGGCGGGCATCTTGTGACCGACTGCGATGACCCACAATTTCATGATTGAAAAAGGAGGGTTAAGCCAAGGGCTTAATCGTCCTCATCTTCCTCAGGTTCGCTGGCAAAGCGTTTGGATTTATTGCTCTTGCTACCCAGTTTGACGCGCACAGGTTTGTCGCCCCAAATGCCTTCTAGTTGGTAATAAGAACGCAACATGGGTTGCAGGATATGAACTACGATGTCACCGCAATCCACCAGCACCCATTCACCAGTTTCCATACCTTCGACAGAAATGACTTCACCACCTTTGGCTTTCACGGCTTCTTTCACTGACATCGCCAATGATTTGGTTTGACGATTGCTATTACCGGTGGCGATGATCACGCGATCAAACAGGTCGCTGATTTTTTTGGTGTCAAAAACACGAATATCTTCAGCTTTGACATCTTCAAGAGCATCAATGATCACGCGTTGTAATTTTGGAATATCCATCATGTATTTCTATAAAGACCCTTGGCTTCAATATAGTCGAGTACCAAAGGTGGGATTGCATCTGCCAATTCTTCCCATGAGGCATGGTTAAAAAAACCATCACGGAGTTGACTGGAGGAAAGATTAATTTGTAAGTTTTGGTCCAATAAAACATGACCCAATGGGGTGGATTGTAACAACTGAGGGTCTGAGGTTTGGATATCCGCAAAAACCCCCTTGGATCCACCTGATTCACTCATGACTCTGAAATCAGAATCGGGTCGACTAGCTACCGCCAAATGAACGTATTGAGGTAACTCAGACCATTGATGCCATGTTTTGATGTTCAACCAGCTATCTGAGCCCATGAGCCATGAGATGGATGCTTGGGCACCGTATAAAGCACGAATTTCTTTGGCTGTATCAATGGCATAACTGGGACCTTCACGCGCCATTTCTAACGTGCTGATTTCAA
>JALRCP010000050.1 GCA_023257325.1 Polynucleobacter sp.
AGCCAATTCTTGCCAAAATAGCCAATCAGGCTCCTCGGAATCACTCACGCTTTCGCCGTTGAGATAAAAAAACTCATGGTCATGAAGTGCTTTGGATTGGGGTGCTAACTGAAGGCCAAATCTCGCCATCTCTTGTTTAAATTGCTTTAAATTCAAGGGCTTCTGGGGTGCCTCAAAGCATGTTTGAGGTTTGGGTTCACTCAATAGGCTAGCCAATGTACAAGAAATGTCGCTGTGGCTCCATTGCAATTGTTTTAACTGGGCGGAAATGGCTTGGACCATGCCCTCTGGAATCGCACTGGGGTCCAAGGTGGCTCTTTGTTCGGGGTCTGCGTACAGCGCGCTGAGTTGAGGATCTTCTTCCAAAGCCTCTGTGGTGCGCCACAAAATTTCATTGATGAGCTCTTTAAAGCTGGGCGCACGAAAACCAATCGACCAAGTTTGGCAACCGGCATCAATGGCCACGCCATCGTGGGCGATGTTGGGGGGCAAATAGAGCATGTCGCCGGGTTCCAAGATCCAATCCTGGCTGGGTTTGAAATGCTTCAATATTTTTAGAGGCAAGCCTTCTTGCAGTCTCAAATCTTTTTGAGAAGAAATCTTCCAATGACGACGACCTGCCATTTGTAAAAGAAACACATCGTAAGAGTCGACGTGTGGACCTACGCCACCCCCTTGACCAGCAATGCTGATCATCAAATCGTCTAAGCGAGCCTCTGGAATAAATCTAAACCATGACATCACTGTTTTAGCAACAGGGTGATGCCCATTGACCCCTTGAACCAACAGGGTCCAGTCGCGATCGCTCAAAGAGGGAATGACATTTTTCTTCAAAGGTCCTTTTTGTAAAGACCAAGGGTGACTTTGGATCAAACGCGATTCAACCGTGCTTTGTTGCGCTAAGCGCGCCAACTCAGACATGGAAATAGGGCTCTCAAGATCCATCCCATGTGACTGGGCCAGCTTGAATGCAGGGATGGCACCGCGCACCAAGAGGGGCTTTTTTTGCCAATAGTCACGCATGAACTCTTCAGGGCTGATACCTCCCAATAAAGCCCAGGGGGCCTTGATGGGCAGTGGCTGGGGTGCCTTGGGAGCTTGATAGATATGCTTAGTAGAGGTTTTCATGGCTCAATTGTCACCTGAAATGTGACCCGATAGGGTGGACTGCCGTAAAATAACATTTATGAAAGTACAAAAGAATACGATTGTTTCCCTGAAATATCGCTTGACCGATGCCCAAGATAATCTCATTGAAGAATCAGCGGGTCCGATGATTTACCTCCATGGTGGCTACGATGGAACATTTCCAAAGATCGAAGAAGCCGTCGACGGTCATGACGTTGGTTATGAGACCACGATTCAATTAGAGCCCAATGATGCTTTTGGTGATTACGACCCTGAGTTACTCAAAATAGAAGCTCGCTCAAGATTTCCAGAGCCTTTGGAAGTGGGCATGCAATTTGAAGGCTTGTTGGATGATGAGCAAAGTGCCTCTGAAGATGACGATGATGAAGATCCATTGATCTACACCGTGACTGATTTGGCTGAAGACAAAGTGGTATTGGATGGCAATCATCCTTTAGCAGGTTTGGCGCTTAAATTCTGGCTAGTGATTGCTGATGTGCGTGAAGCCACTGAAGAAGAACTAGAAGATGGTCATCCTAAAGGTGCTTGTGGTTTAGACGTTGAAGACGGTGACGATGACGATGATCTAGACATTGATGATGGCGCACCTGCATCGCCTGAGCAACGCCCAACGCTACACTAAATTAGGCACCAATATCTTTTTTGAGGCGATAGAGTAAATCTAGTGCTTCTTTAGGACTGAGGCTATCC
>JALRCP010000084.1 GCA_023257325.1 Polynucleobacter sp.
TTACTTGGAGTTTGTGATTGAATCGACTCAGGTATCTATTACACCTGATAAGAAGGGTATTTACCTCAATATCAATATTCGCGAGGGGCAGCAATACAAGGTGGCCTCAGTGAAATTGGCGGGTGAACTACTCGGCAAAGATGAAGAACTCGCTAAGCTTGTGAATTTAAAAGTTGGTGATGTATTTTCTTCAGCCAAATTAACTGAGAGCACAAAAGCGATTGCCGATAAATTAGGGGCTTATGGTTATGCCTTTGCCGCCATTAATCCTCAACCTAATTTGCAAAGAGACAAACAGTTGGTCGATCTCAATCTGATTGTTGATCCAGGTAAACGAACCTATGTTCGCAAGATCAATATTTCAGGCAATAACAAAACCAGAGATGAAGTGATTCGCCGAGAAATGCGTCAACTTGAGAGCTCATGGTTTGACAGTGAAAAATTAAAGCTATCCAAAGACCGCATCAATCGTTTGGGCTATTTCACAGATGTTGAAGTGAACACTGAAGATATCCCTGGAACATCGGATCAAGTGGATGTGGGTATTAAGGTCGCTGAAAAACCAACAGGATCATTGAGCTTGGGTGCGGGCTTCTCATCCACGGATAAATTGATTTTGACGGCCGGTATTTCTCAAGAAAATGCTTTTGGTACTGGTACCAGCATTGGTTTGAACGTCAATACAGGTAAAACCAATCGTACATTGGCACTTTCTAACTATGATCCCTACTTTACTGAGGATGGCATCAGTCGCTTCACAGAGCTTTACACCAGAACTTCAAGACCTTTGTACTACACCGGTGACACGGAGTACAAGATTGTTTCTACAGGCGGTAGCTTCAAGTTAGGTGTACCGTATTCCGAAGTAGATCGTGTCTTCTTTGGTCTAGGTATTGAGCAGTTGAATATGGAAACCTCGGTCAATACACCGACGAGTTACCAAAATTATGTCAATGCCTACGGTAAGAGCAATATGAACGTTCCGTTCACCATTGGTTGGTCTAGAGACGGTCGTGACAGTGCCTTGATTCCATCTCGTGGCACCTACCAACAAGTCAACTTTGAATGGGGCACGCCGGTTGCAGATTTACAGTACTACCGTGCCTACTACCAACACCAGTATTTCTGGCCTTTGTTCAAGGGCAACATCTTGTCGTTTAACGGCGAGATTGGCTATGGCGATACGTACAGTAACAAGCCATTCCCAGTGACTAAGAACTACTTTGTGGGCGGCATTGGTTCTGTGCGTGGCTATGAGCCCGGTTCTCTAGGGCCTACGAATACCAATAACAATGGCACTGTGACTCCAATTGGTGGTGCTTCTAAACTGGTGGGCAATATAGAATATACTTTCCCTATCCCTGGTTCTGGTGTGGATAAGACCCTCCGTTTATTCAGCTTCTTTGATGCTGGTAACGTGTACGCAGATACACCTGATTTTTCAGGTTTGAGAACATCGTATGGTTTTGGTTTGTCATGGATCTCTCCGCTAGGACCTTTAAAATTTAGTTATGGCTTCCCGTTGAGTAAAAAGCCAGAAGATCGTTTGCAGCGTTTCCAATTCCAAATTGGTACCGCTTTTTAATTGTTGAAGGATGTATTTATGAATCGCTTGAGTTTGAAATTGATCCAATCCGCCATGATTGCTGGCGCAACGCTTGGCATGCTTTCTTCTGTAATCGCCGCAGATGATAAGGATTTCGCAGGCCGCATTGGTGTGGTGAATTCAGAGCGAATCTTCAAAGAGTCGAATATGGCCAAGGCAAGCCAAACAAAATTGCAAAGCGAGTTCGCCAAACGTGAAAAAGATTTGCGTGATGATGCGCAAAAGATTAAATCAGCTGCAGAGCGTTTAGACAAAGATGCTGCCGTGATGTCAGACACAGAGCGAGTGCGCAAGCAACGCGAATTAGCCGATGCTGATCGTGAATTACAACGTAAACAGCGTGAATTCACAGAAGATGTCAATCAACGTAGTTTTGAAGAGCGCTCTAAGATTGCTCAAAAAGCAAATCAAGCACTCAAGTTGGTGGCTGAGCAGCGCAAATTGGATTTAATTGTTCAAGAAGCTGCTTACGTCAATCCTAAGATTGACGTCACCGATGACGTCATCAAAGCTCTCAACGGTTTACGTTAATTTGCTAACAGGTATCTAATGCCAACCATTGCTGAGTTAGCCGAACGCTATTCGGCTCGCTTAGCGGGCAGTGGAAACACTGTTGTCAGTGGATTGGCAACTCTGGCTGAAGCAGGGCCTTCTCATCTTGCTTTCTTAGCCAATCCACTTTACAGGAATGAGGCTGCCACTTGTTTAGCGGGTGGTTTAATTATTTCTGAAGCTGATTACGAATTCCTTCAAAGTCATCCATCCAATCAATCAAGAAGCTACCTAATTACATCCAATCCATATGCCCTGTTTGCAAGGATTGCTCAGGAGTTCGCACGAATTTCCCAGCCCACTTTTAAACCAGGCATTCACCCAACTGCCGTGATTGAAACAGGCGCAAGGATTGCCTCAAGCGCACATATTGGGCCACATTGCTTTGTGGATAAAAATGCGATTATTGGAGAACGGGTTGTTTTAGTTTCACATGTACATGTGGGTGAAAATGCATCTATTGGGGATGATTCGGTTTTACACCCTCAAGTCACCCTGTATTTTGATTGTGCGATTGGTGCTAGAGCAATTATTCATAGCGGTACAGTGATTGGTTCAGATGGTTTTGGTTTTGCGCCCGATTTGGCTGCAGGTGAGTGGGTGAAAGTTCCTCAAACCGGTAAGGTGCTAATTGGTGATGATGTGGAAATTGGCTCAAATACTTCAATTGACCGTGGCGCAATGGCCAACACCATTATTGAGGATGGTTGCAAGATCGACAACTTGGTTCAGATTGCACACAATGTTCACATCGGTAGCCTCACAGTGATTGCCGGCAATACCGCAATCGCTGGCAGCACAGTTATCGGAAAAATGTGCATGATTGGTGGATCTACTAGCTTTTCTGGGCATCTTAAAATAGCCGATCGGACCACCATTTCTGGGGGCACCACCATCATTCGATCCATTGATCGACCAGGACAACATTACACCAGTATTTTTCCTATGTTGCCCCATGCAGATTGGGAAAAGAATGCTGCCATTCTACGCACCTTAGATAAAATGCGCCATAAGATAAAAGATTTAGAAAAACAATTAAAGTCCCTAACTACAGATAAAAAGTAAAAGGCTGTTATGAGTGAATTAGTTAATTTTGATATCAACCAGATTTTGAAGATGCTTCCGCATCGTTACCCTTTTTTATTGGTTGATCGTGTTCTTGAGTTAGAAGCCGGGCAGCGAGTCAAAGCTTTGAAGAACGTCACAATGAATGAACCTCATTTCACAGGCCATTTCCCAGAGTTTCCCGTGATGCCAGGAGTTTTGATTCTTGAAGCATTGGCTCAAACTGCCGCGCTACTCACTTTTGGTCAGGACTCTGTTGATGACTCAGTGTATTTCTTTGTGGGCATCGACAATGCACGTTTTAAACGTCCAGTCACACCAGGCGATCAATTGATTTTGAATGCCTCCATTGAACGCTTCAAAGGAGGTATTTGGAAGTTCAAAACATTTGCAACGGTGAATGACGTAGTAGTGACTGAAGCTGATTTGATGTGCACCATTCGGAAAAAGGAAGCCTAAGATGGCGTTGATTCATCCAACTGCCATTGTTGACACAAAAGCAGAAATTGCTGATGGTGTTGAGATAGGGCCCTATGCAGTCATAGGTCCCATGGTCAAAATTGGTGCCAATACCCAAATCGGCGCTCATACAGTGGTTGAAGGATGTACTTCGATTGGTGCTGAGAATAAGATTGGTCATTTTGCGTCGATCGGCGGTGCTCCACAAGACATGAAATACCGCGGTGAACCCACGCAATTGATCATCGGTGATCGCAACATGATTCGTGAGTTCACAACCTTACATACGGGAACGATTCAAGATCAAGGCATCACCAGAATTGGTAACGATAATTGGATCATGGCGTATGTTCACATTGCCCATGATTGCGTGGTTGGTAACCACACCATTTTTTCAAATAACGCCCAAATCGCAGGACATGTTCATGTAGATGACTGGGCAATTCTGGGTGGCATGTCAGGAGTTCACCAATTTGTTCGCATCGGTGAACATTCCATGATTGGCGGTGCTTCTAAATTAGTTCAAGATTTACCCCCTTATGTGATTGCCTCAGGCGCTGTGGCAGAGCCCCATGGATTAAATGCAGAAGGTTTAAAACGTCGTGGCTTTAGCCCTGAGTCGATTGCGGCTTTACGTCACGCCTATAAGCTTTTATATAAACAAAATCTGAGTTTTGAAGAAGCCAAGAAAGCCATTGCCGATTTGGCCGAAGAAAAGCAAGCCACTGAAGTTCAAACCGCAGAAAAATTAAGAATATTCCATGACTTCATCGCCGCTTCAGAGCGCGGCATTGCGCGCTGATAAAGAAGTGTCACCATACCTTGCTTGTGTGGCCGGTGAGCCATCCGGAGATATGCTCGCAGCCAGTGTATTGGCGGCTATTTCAAGTCAGCCAAATTTGTCTCATTTAAAAACTCGTGGTATAGGCGGTCCCAAAATGATTGCTGAAGGCTTTGAGTCTTTGTGGCCCATGGAAACTTTAGCTGTAAGGGGTTATGTTGAAGCGATCAAGCAGTTGCCCGCCATACTTTCTGTGCGTCAATCCTTACTCAAAGAATTAATGAATTATCGCCCTCAGGCCTATTTAGGGATCGATGCGCCAGACTTTAATTTGGGAGTTGAGAAAAAGTTGAAGGCTGTAGGTGTACCAACAATTCATTTCATCAGCCCCTCAATTTGGGCATGGCGAGGAGGGCGCATTCAAGGCATTAAAGAATCGGTTGATCACATGCTTTGTATTTTTCCTTTTGAGCCTAAGGTGTATGAGGGTTCTGGTGTACAAGCAACCTATGTAGGACATCCCTTGGCATCTTCCATCCCTATGGAGCCCGATGTTCCTAAGGCAAGAAAAATGATGGGTATAGGAACTTCATCCGTTGTAGTCGCTGTTCTACCCGGAAGTAGAAAATCAGAAGTGTCCATGATAGGCCCGAGCTTTTTTGAAGCTATGGGTGAGATGTACAAAAATTATGGTGAAGGAATTGAATTTGTTGTGCCAATTGCCACTGATTCATTGCGCCCAGCCATCGAGTCGCTGGCCAATCAGTTAAGAAAATCCCATCCTTCCATAATCCTTCATCTATTCGACGGTCAGGCCAGCTTAGCGCTTGAAGCCTCGGATGTGGTGTTAATCGCTAGTGGTACCGCTACCTTAGAGGCGGCTCTTTGGAAAAAACCCATGGTTATTTCTTATAAAGTACCGGCCATTACTGCTTGGATGATGAAAAAGCAGGCCTATTTGCCTTATGTGGGATTACCGAATATCTTGGCTGGAGAGTTCGTGGTTCCTGAGTTATTGCAAGAAGCCGCCACCCCTGAGTCCCTGGCCAAGGCCACTTTAAGCTGGTTGGATCAACCACAGGCTGTGGCTCAATTAAAGGAGCGTTTCACGGCGATGCATGAGTCTTTACGTTTGCCTACTGGTCAGCTGGTCGCTGACGTCATTGCGGAAGTGGTTCATGCCAAAAGCTCATGAATTCGAATTCGAGTGTGGAGTTGATGAGGCGGGCAGAGGTCCATTGGTTGGGTCAGTGGTTGCTGCCGCGGTCGTTCTAGACCCCGATAAACCGATTCAGGGTTTAAAAGATTCCAAAAAATTAAGCGCCAAAGTGCGTGAAGAGTTATTTGAAATCATTATTCGTGATTCCAAAGCTTGGTGCGTTGCAGAAGCTAGTGCATCTGAAATTGATGCCATCAATATATTACAAGCCACGATGTTGGCCATGAAGCGCGCAATTGAGGGATTAGAGAAGACTTTGGGCCGATTGCCCCACAAAGCATTGATTGACGGCAATCGATGTCCAAAGTTATCTATTGCAATGGAGGCTATTGTGAAAGGTGATAGTAAAGTCCCAGCCATTTCAGCCGCATCCATTCTTGCCAAGGTTACACGTGATCGCCAAATGCAAGCTTTACATGCTCTCTACCCTATGTATAGTTTTAATCAGCATATGGGTTATCCAACGCCCATGCATTTTGAAGCTCTCAAGCAACATGGACCCTGTCCAGAGCACCGAAAAACATTTGCACCGGTTCGAGAAGTCATGGAAACTAAGCTTCTATGAAAGATGCTAAATACCTAAGTTCACCTGAAAACGCTTTAGTAAAGCGACTTAAAATTTTATTAGAAGGTGGCAGCAAAGCGAATAAATCGCGACAAGAGCTCGGACTTGCTGTGATTGAGGGTGTTCACTTAGTTCAGGCATGGTTGGCATCAGAGGATTTACTGGAGATTTTTACCACTGAAGCGGGTCTTCAGCAGGCTGAGATTGCAGCAGTGATTGAGATGCAACTGGCTGCTGCTCCGAGTACTGAGTTGTTTGTTTTGGATGAGTCTTTGTGGAAAAAATTGTCTGATTTAGACAATGGACCGCCTATCATGGCTTGTATCCGCATTGTTCATCAAGATTTTCCAGTTAAGCTCAGTGATGATGTTTTGATCTTGGATGCGATTCAGGATGCCGGCAACGTAGGCTCGATGATGAGAACCGCAGTAGGCGCTGGCTTGAAATATGTGGTTTGTATGAAAGGAACTGCTCAAGCTTGGTCACCCAAGGTCCTACGAGCTGCGATGGGGGCTCATCGTCATTTAAAGATTTTTGAATCCTGGACCTTGAACATGATTCGTGAAAAAATTAAAGTACCTCTCTTAGCAACAAGTTTGGTCGCGGAGCAAGATTTGTATGATTTGGGAGATGAGTTGCTAGATCCTCACGCTTGGATATTTGGCAATGAAGGTTCTGGCGTCCACCCAGAGTTACTGGCTATCGCCAAAGGAGTTCTGATTCCTCAGGATCCTTGCATTGAATCCTTAAATGTCGGAGCGGCAACTGCCATCTGTCTATTTGAAATGCGTCGTGTGCGCCGAGAACTGAATTAACCAATCATTAGTAGTTGGTTCTTTCAGGTTTAATTTCTTGCAAAATTGTCGTGGCAATTTCTTCAATGGATTTGTTGGTGGTAGAGAGCCATGGAATGGAATTTTGGCGCATCATGGCTTCGGCCTCGCTAACTTCGTAACGACAATTTTCTATCTTGGCGTAATTACTTCCAGGTCTACGTTCATTCCTGATTTCAGATAAACGCATCGGGTCAATGGTGAGGCCAAATAGTTTTTTGCGGAATGGAATTAAATCTTTTGGAATTTGATTTCTTTCAAAATCATCTGGGATTAATGGATAATTTGCCGACTTAAGGCCATACTGCATGGCCAGATAAAGACTGGTCGGCGTTTTCCCGCTGCGAGAAACTCCCACCAAGATAACATCAGAGTCAGCCAAATTCTGATTGGATTGCCCATCATCATGCGCCAACGAGAAATTAATGGCTTCAATGCGATTTTTATAAGATTCAGTGTCTGCATTGTTATGAAAACGGCCAATCGCATGATTTGATTTCATCCCCAAAGCCTGTTCTAGTGGAACGATGAATGTTTGGAACATATCCATCATCAGACCATTCGCAGCCGTCACAATCGCATTGACTTCAGCATTGACCAGAGTTGTGAAAACAATAGGTTGTTGACCTGAGGTTTTGGCATAGTCATTGATTTCTCGAACGGCTTGATGGGCCTTATCAACGGTGTCAACGAAGGGCAGACGAATTTGCCTAAATGGCAATTCAAACTGAGCCAGAATAGATTGACTGAAAGTTTCTGCAGTAATGCCGGTACCATCAGAAACAATGAATACGGTCCGTGGTTTTGCGCTCATATGAATTTTTATTTGTGACGATTGTCAAAGGATACAATAGAAA
>JALRCP010000099.1 GCA_023257325.1 Polynucleobacter sp.
CCCATGCTTAATGTGGCCATTAAGGCCGCCCGTCGCGCAGGAAATATTATCAACCGAGCCTCGTTGAATAGCGAGCGCATTCAGGTGACTCGCAAACAACACAACGATTTTGTCACTGAAGTCGACCAAGCGGCTGAAGCAGCCATTATCGAGACTTTAAAAGATGCTTTCCCTGACCACGACTTCCTAGGCGAAGAAACGGGGCAAACCCAGCACAACAAAAATCTAGAGCAAGGCCACCACGTTTGGATCATTGACCCCTTGGATGGCACCACCAACTTCATTCATGGCTTCCCTCAGTATGCCGTTTCAATCGCTTTGGCGGTGGATGGTGTCTTACAACAAGCGGTGGTGTATGACCCCAATCGCGATGAACTTTTTACTGCTACCCGTGGTGCGGGTGCGTATGTCAATAATCGTCGTTTGCGCGTGGCCGGCAGAACCAAGATGTCTGAAGCTTTGATTGGTACTGGATTTCCGTACAGAGAAGATCAGAACGTTGAAGACTATTTGACTATTTTTTCTAAGATGACCCGTCAATGTGCGGGTTTGCGTCGTCCAGGCGCGGCCTCGTTGGATTTGGCCTATGTGGCAGCCGGTCGTTTGGATGGATTTTTTGAGTCAGGCTTAAAGCCTTGGGACATGGCTGCAGGTGTTCTATTAATTACTGAGGCGGGTGGTTTGGTCGGTAATTACGCCGGTGAAGAGGGTTATCTTCAGTCCGGTGAAATCATGGCGGCCAATCCACGAATTTTTGGTCAAATGGTCAACGTCCTACGTGACCATTCTGCCCAAACGAATTAAGCTCTCACCAAATCCAGTACTTGAACCCCAGCTGAGGTAATGCTCAGCGCATTGCCTTTGGGGAGCACGGTCTCTGGATGGTCAAAATCCCAGTCTGACAAGACCCACCGCTGCCAAGATTGGCCAGCAAGACTTTCTTCGTGGTATCCCGGGCGATGCGTGTGACCATGGATCACCCGTGGGCACTGCGTCATGGCCACCAATTGCGCCGTGGCCGTGATGGTGACATCGCCTTTCACTTGAACCACATCGGGTGTAAAACGTTGAGCACGTTGGTATTTGGCGGTGCTATTGCTGCGCAAAGAGCTTGCTACCGAGACGCGCCAAGATTTGGGTAACATCAAAAATATTTTTTGAAACCAGGCACTGCGCACCAAAGACCGAAAGCGTTGATAGCTGCGATCGGCTGTGCATAGGGCATCGCCATGAGTGAGCAACCAAGTTTGATTGGCAATGTTCAAAACTTGAGGATCTTGAAGAAAGCTCATGGCCGCTTTCTTGGCATAAACAGAACCCAGTAAAAAATCACGGTTGCCGTGCATGAAATAAACCGGAATGCCTGCATCACTCACTGCTTTGATTTTTTGAGCCACTTCTTGATGAAAAGGGGAGCGGGCTTTGGCATCATCGCCCACCCAAAATTCAAATAAATCACCCAAAATAATCAAAGCTTCATGAGTGCGCGCTTCTTTTTCCAAAAACTCAAAAAAACGCTCAGCCGTACGCGGCATCGAAGGCGTCAAATGAAGATCTGAAATTACTAAAGCGCTGGCGTGCATGCTTACTCTTCGAGGATGGTCGCTGAAAGAATGGTCACATCTTCCTTGGGGACGTCTTGATGGAAGTCTGAGCTACCAGTTTTAACTTGACGAATCGCATCGACCACATCCATGCCTTCGGTGACTTCACCAAAAACGGCATAACCCCAACCTTGCGGTGTGGGCGCTGAAAAAT
>JALRCP010000176.1 GCA_023257325.1 Polynucleobacter sp.
ACAGCGTTATTTAAACAGCCGACTCGTTGGTCTCTCCTGTTCTGATGCGAATCACTTGCTCAATAGGGGAAACAAAAATCTTTCCGTCTCCAATCTTGCCGGTGTGCGCGGATTTAACAATGGCATCAATCACAGCCTCAACACGGTCATCGGCAACCACCACCTCGACTTTAATTTTTGGCAAGAAATCAACCACATACTCGGCACCACGATAGAGTTCGGTATGACCTTTTTGACGCCCAAAGCCTTTCACTTCAGTCACAGTCAAACCTGTAACACCTAATTCAGCCAAACCTTCACGAACTTCATCTAGTTTGAATGGTTTAATGATTGCAGTCACTTGTTTCATCGTTGTCTCCTAAAGCTTGATTTAGATAATACCTAAATTTTTTGAATACGGATGAATCTTAAGCCCTAAATTGATTGGTGATAGGGTAACGCCAGTCACGACCAAAAGCCCGCTGAGTAATTCTGACACCAATGGGGGCTTGACGACGCTTGTATTCATTGATTTTGATCAGTCGTGTCACTTTTTCAACATCAGCCGCCAAATAACCTTTGGCAATAATCGCTTCAATTGATTCATCTTGCTCCATGTAAAGACTCAAAATGGCATCCAAGACTTCATACTCTGGCAAGCTGTCCTGATCTTTTTGATCAGGTCTTAATTCTGCGGAAGGGGCGCGCGTCAAAATTCTCTCTGGAATCACAGGAGCAATGGAATTGCGGTAATGACATAAGCGATAAACCAAGGTTTTGGCAATGTCTTTGATCACGGCAAAACCACCCGCCATATCACCATACAGCGTGCAATAACCCACTGCCATTTCACTCTTGTTGCCCGTGGTCAAAACAATTCGGCCTGATTTATTGGACAAGGCCATTAACAAGGTTCCGCGAACACGAGCCTGAATATTTTCTTCAGTGGCATCCACAGGCAATCCATCAAACTCTTTTGCAAGTGACGCATCAAAAGCATCCACCATCGGTGCAATATTGATTTCGTCGTATTGCACCCCTAAATTTTCAGCCATTTGGCGCGCGTCAATCCAGGAAATATCGGCGGTATAGCGTGAGGGCATCATGACTGCTCTGACTTTATCTGCGCCCAAAGCATCTACCGCAATCGCCAACACCAGAGCAGAATCAACCCCTCCAGATAAACCAATAATCGCTCCAGGAAAACTATTTTTACCTAAGTAATCTTTTACCCCCAAGACCAAGGCGTTGTAGACCTGGGCTTCCATGGACGGCAACTGAGTCATTTCTGATTGAACAAGATCGTGATCTTTAAATTCAATCACCCCAAAGCTTTCTTGGAACTGAGGCAAACAAGATACCAATTGCCCCGATTGATTGAGAGCGAAAGAAGCGCCATCAAACACCAATTCATCTTGACCGCCCACAGCATTCAAATAAATAAGAGGCAATTCAGTTTCTAGAACAATGGCTCTGGCAACGTCCTCACGAAGATTCTGTTTTTCTAAATGATAGGGCGAGGCGTTTGGAATCACCAACAACTCTGCACCATGATGCTTGGCTTGAGCAGCAGGTCCGCTATGCCAGGCATCCTCGCAAATGATGATGCCTACTTTGACCCCATCTAGATCAATCACACAAGGATCTTGACCAGGCTCGAAATAACGTACCTCATCAAATACTTCATGGTTGGGTAATTTTTGCTTGGCGTAGCTAGCCAACACCTCGCCACGGTAAAGAACACTGGCCATGTTTTGGAGCCCAACCGATGTGCGTTGGGGGTGCCCCACCAGCACTCTCAAGTTTGGATAAATCGCTAGATCTTTGGCCAAAGCTTTTAACTGAGCATCCACCGCCTGAATAAAGGCATCTCTGAGTAATAAATCTTCTGGTGGATAACCTGTAAGGGATAACTCAGGCGTTATTAGCAATTTAGCGTCTTGCTCACTCGCCTGCTTAGCGGCTTCCAAAATGAGTTGCGTGTTTCTTGGCAAATGGCCAAGAACTGGATTAGATTGAGAAAGGGCAATAAAAAACGGAGGCATGGACATCATTATCCCATTGCCTCCGTTTCGAGTCAGTAGACCGAAAAGTCTAATTACTTGGTTTTGTTGTAGCGCTCTACACTGCTCAAAATTTCTTTGTGAGCTGCTTCAATACCTTCCCAGCCCTTTACCTTGACCCATTTGCCTTTTTCTAAATCTTTGTAGTGCTCAAAGAAATGTTGAATTTGTTGAGTCACGAGTGGGTTAAGGTCTTCCATTTTTTGAATATTGGCATACATTGGCAGAATTTTTTCTGTCGGTACAGCCAATAATTTAGCGTCACCACCGGATTCATCATCCATGTGCAATACACCCAAAGCACGGCAAGTAATCACCACGCCAGGAGGAATAGGGAAAGGGGTTAAAACCAACACATCCGCAGGATCTCCATCTTCAGACAAAGTTTGCGGAATGTAACCATAGTTGCATGGATAGTGCATGGCTGTACCCATGAAGCGATCTACGAATACTGCACCAGACTCTTTGTCCACTTCGTACTTCACTGGATCAGAATTCATAGGAATTTCAATGATCACGTTGAATTGATCTGGGATCTTAGAACCCGGTTGAACGTTATTTAAGCTCATGTTTTCTCCATGCAAAACGATTGAATTGGGACGAATCTTAGCAAAGCAACCCATCAGTTCCCTGACGGCTTATTTATGCAGTGCAGCAATAAAGGTGAAAGTATGGCATAATCCGTTTTGTAGTATGAAACATCGCCCCCAGCCAGAGTTCTGATTGAGAGAACTGCATGCCTTTTTGTTTGTCTGTTGGTCGATGCCTTAATTGACCAAACCACAGAAAGGACATCCCTTTGAGGGATGTGCATGAGTATGACT